>CAZHIK010000331.1:0-8969 GCA_964532635.1 uncultured Enterobacterales bacterium | reverse complement strand
GGCAGCGGAGGCGCTCGAGCGAGCCAAGGAAGCCGCCGAGACCGCCAGCCGTGCGAAGAGCGTGTTCCTGGCCAACATGTCCCACGAGATCCGCACGCCGATGAACGCGGTCCTGGGCTTCGCCCAGCTCATGCTTCGCGACCCCGCGGCGTCGGTAGAGCAAAGGCAGCACCTGCAGGTCATCATGCGGGCCGGTGACCGGCTGCTCTCCGTCATCAACGAGATCCTCCAGATCGCCAAGATCGAGTCGGGTCGAACTACGCTCATTGAGCAGAACTTCGAGCTGCCAGCCCTGTTCGACGACCTCGCTGCCCTGTACCAGGCCCGGGCGAAGGCCAAGGGCCTGCGACTGCTGATCGAGCAGGATCCTGCCCTGCCCCGCGTCGCCCGAGCCGACCACGGAAAGCTCGGCCAGGTGCTGGGGAATCTCATCGGCAACGCAATCAAGTTCACCGAGACCGGCAGCATCACGGTCCGAGTGGCCTCCACCGGCTCGAGCCCACAGCACCTGGTGGTGGAGGTGGAGGACACGGGCCACGGGATCGCTCCGGAAGAGATCGGCCTGCTGTTCCGCAAGTTCGAGCAGACCGAGGCCGGGCGTGCCAGCGGGCAAGGCACCGGGCTTGGGCTGGCCATCAGCCGCGAGCTCGCGCGCCTGATGGGTGGTGACATCACCGTCCGCAGCCAGCTCGGCGTAGGCAGTGTGTTCCGCCTCGAGCTTCCCTTCGAGCGCGCCAGCGAGGCCGTGCAGGACCGCAGCCGGGAAACACGATGGGTGGACAGGCTCGAGGACGGGCAGCAGCCGTACAGAGTGCTGGTCGTGGACGACCACCCGGACAACCGGGCCAGCCTGGATGCGTTGCTGCGCTCCGCGGGCTTCGAGACACAGACGGCGAACAACGGGCGCGAAGCGGTGAAGCGCTTCGCGGAGTGGCGGCCCCAGCTGGTGCTGATGGACATCCGCATGCCCGAGATGAACGGTCTCGAGGCCATCCGGCGCATCAGGGCCCTCGAAGGCGGCACCGATGTACGGCTGGTGACCGTGTCGGCCAGCGCCTTCGACGACGACCGCCACGAAGCCGAAGCTGCCGGGGCCGACGGTTTCATCAGCAAGCCGTTCCGGGACAACGAGCTGCTGATGGAGCTGGGGGCGCTGCTGGGCGCGGTGTATCGCTACGCCGATGAAGACCCGGAGCCGTCCGAAGCTCCTTCCGACGCGGCCCACACACCCCGCTCGACGGGCTTCGCCGACCTGCCCCCAGAGCTGACGCAGGGGATCCGGACCGCTTCCACAAAGGCCGACTACGACAGCCTGCTCGACCTGGTGGAGCAAGTCCAGGCGCTGGACCCAAGCCGCGGCACCCAGCTCGAGGCTCTGTTGCAGCGCTTCGCCTATTTGGAGATCCTGGCTCTGGTACCTGCGGAGGGACACGCGGAAGGAACCAACAAAGCTCGAGGCCCGGCGCCTCCATCATGGTCGTAGACGACACCCTGGCGAACCTCCACCTGCTGGTGCGCATGCTCCGCTCGCAGGGTCACCGGGTGCGGCCGGTCCCCCGCGGCGACCTCGCGCTCGCGGCCGCCAGGCGTGACGCTCCCGAGCTGTTCCTGCTCGACATCAACATGCCCGAGATGGATGGCTTCGAGGTCTGCCAAGCCCTCAAGTCCGATCCCGCTCTGGCGGACATTCCGGTCATCTTCATCAGCGCCAACACCGACGTCCTGGACAAGGTCAAGGCCTTCTCGCTGGGGGGGGTTGACTACGTCACCAAGCCGTTCCAGTTCGAAGAGGTCGAGGCCCGCGTCCAGACCCACCTGGAGATCCGCCGGCTTCGGCTCGAGCTCGAAGAGCTGAACCGCTCCCTGCACGCCAAGGTTCAGCAGCAGGTCAAGGAGATCTCGGACTCCCAGATCGCCACCATCCTCGCGCTGGCCAAGCTCTCGGAGAGCCGAGACGACGACACCGGCGAGCACATCCTGAGGGTCCAGCGGTACAGCGAAGCTCTGGCCCGATGCCTGCTCGACGACGGGTGCTTCGGCCCCGAGCTCGACGAGGGCTTCGTCGACACGATCTTCCACGCCTCCGCACTCCACGACATCGGCAAGGTGGGCATTCCCGACCACATCCTGCTGAAGCCGGGAGGCCTGACCTCCGAAGAATGGGACACGATGAAGACCCACACGGAGGTGGGCGCAGACACCCTCGCAGCGGTGCTCGACAACTACCCCAACAGCGCCTTCATCCAGATGGGATGCGACATCGCACGCTCGCACCACGAGCGCTTCGACGGTAGCGGCTACCCTGACGGGCTGACGGGCGATGCCATCCCGCTGAGCGCCCGCATCACCACGCTGGCCGACCAGTACGATGCGCTCCGCAATCCTCGTCCCTACAAGCCGGCCTTCGACGCCAGCAAGGCCTACCGGATCATCACCGAGGGTGACCATCGCAGCGATCCCAGGCATCTCGATCCCCTTGTTCTTTCGGCCTTCAGGCGTGTTGCCGGAGAGTTCGACGCGATCTACGACGAGCTTCGCGAGGCTCCATGATGCACCCGAAGCAGAGCACCAGCACCGGCGACCGGGGACCGAGCATCCTCGCCGTCGACGATCTCCCGCAGAACCTGCACCTGCTGACCCGAGTGCTTCGGCAGCGCGGGATGAGGGTGAGACCCGTGACCAGCGGCCCTGTGGCGCTGCAGGTCGCGCTGGCCGAACCCCCGGACCTGATCCTGCTCGACATCGACATGCCCGAAATGAACGGCTTCGAGGTCTGCGCTCGCTTCAAGGCGCACGAACGCCTGCGCGAGATCCCCATCATCTTCCTCACCGCCCACACCGACGCGCAAGCCAAGGTTCAGGCCTTCGCCCTCGGGGGCGTGGATTACATCACCAAGCCCTTCCAGCTCGAGGAGGTGCACGCGCGTGTGACCACCCACCTCGAGCTGCGGCGCCGGCGACAGGAGATCGAGGACGCCTATCGGCGCCTACGGGAGCTCGAGCGCGCACGGGACGAGCTGGTGCACATGATGGCCCACGACATGCGCTCGCCGCTGTCGGCCCTGATCATGAACCTCGAAGCCCTGCAGGAAGACCTCCTCGAGATTGTCGAAGCGGAGAACCTGGAGGACATCGAAGCCGCCATCGCTGCAGGATACCGCCTGAGCCGCATGACCGACGAACTGGTCGAGCTCAACAGACTCGAACAGGGCAGGATGCCCGTGGAGTACGCCGACTGCGACCTGGTCGAGCTGGTCCAGAGGGCGGTGCGCAACGTGCTTCCCTCGGGATCCTGCCGGACCGTGAGTGTGGTCGCCGACGGCCCGGTCCCGCAAGGGGTCGACGTCAAGCTGATCGGCCGGGTTGTCGAAAACCTCGTGTCCAACGGACTGAAACACACACCCGACGGGCTGGAGCTGGTCGTGACCGTAGCTGTCGACGAGGTTGGGGAGGCGCTGGTGGAGGTCGAAGACCGCGGCCCAGGGATACCCGCCGAGCTCCACGACCACATCTTCGACAAGTACGCCACGCTGAAGTCGAGCACGCGGTCGCCTGGGAGCTCCACCGGCCTGGGGCTCGCATTCTGCAAGCAGGCCGTCAAGGCCCACGGCGGGCGCATCGGCGTGCACAGCGTCCCCGGCGAGGGCAGCAGGTTCTGGTTCAGCATCCCTCCAGGGCGCGCCTGAGGCGAGATCGCGGGGAGGTGTCAGACAGGACGGTCCGGGGCATCCCAGGGCGTGAGCACGTCCAGGATGTGCACGCCCACCCGGCCCTCCATGCCCTTCACCGCGATCTCGTCGTGTGACAACTGTGGTGGCTGCCCGGCTTCGAGCCAAGCCTGGTGGGAGAGCAGTGTCTGACCGCGTCCCGCCGCAGCCTGAAGCCTGGCCGCCAGGTTGACCGCTTCTCCGATGAGGGTGTTGTCCCGACGTTGCTCTGTGCCCAGGTGGGCACGAACGGCTTCACCCGAGTGGATGCCGATGCTCAGCTGCAGCCGGACCTCGCGATCTTCCCCGGTCACGACCGGGTCCCGGCGGAACTCGGCCTGCACGCTCCTGGCCGCCCTCACCGCCGCCCCCGCGTCGGGCAAGACCGCAAAGACGCAGTCGCCGATGAACTTCTCTACATCACCGCCCTGCGCGTGCACTCCGTTCACCACCCGACCCAGGCAGGCGCTGGCCAGCTCGGCGACACGCTCGGGGGGATTGCGATTCGCCAGGGGCCTGAAGCCCGAGATGTCGGCGAACAGGAAGGACCGACGCAGCATCTACCCCACCAGGTAGGGCCTGTCGGGGCGAGTGGTGTCGGCGCGCAGGCGCTGCCACACGTCCCGGGGCGTGTAGGTCCGGAGTATCCCCATCAGCATCATCGCGTGACGGTTGGACCTCCGCAGCTGTCGCGACGTGCGGGTCAGCTCCAGGTGGCCCACGACCCGGGCAGCGAGCACCTCCAGAGCGCGACGCTGGTTGCTGTTCAATCTCCGCGGGACGTGGTCGTTCACGCACAGCATGCCCAGGTTGTGGCCGTCGGGCGCGCGCAGGGGCACACCTGCATAGAAACGAACTCCGGGCGCCCCTGTGACCAGCGGGTTGTCGTGGAAGCGCTCGTCCTGGTGAGCGTCGGGCACCTCGAACACCTCGTCCTGGAGAATGCCGTGGGCGCAGAACGCGACGTCGCGAGACGTCTCGCTCACATCAACGCCCACCCTGCTCTTGAACCATTGCCTGTGGGCATCCACAAGGCTCACCAGTGAGATGGGGGTCTCGCAGATGAGCGAGGCCAGCTCGGTGAGCTCGTCCAGGTCGGTCTCTGGCGTGGTGTCCAGGACCTTGTAGCTGTGGAGCGCTTCGAGGCGCTGCGCTTCGTCGGGGGGAAGTGGCGCGACCTTCACGGGGACCTCCTGCGGTTCCAGCAGTGGTCTATCCCGCGTCGCCCAGGCCGCTAGCCCTGCCAGCTCCCCGTCAGCTCCACCGCGTCCTGGGGGATCATCACCGGCGGCACCGCGCAGTCCTGGCGATCGTCGCCGCCTTCCCAGCGCACGGAGTCGGCCCCGGACTCGCCGGCCACCAGCTTCCAGCCGAAGCAGGTGCCCAGCGGCATCTCGACAGGGCTTTCGGTCCACCAGGTGGGGTAGTTGTCGGCGTCGGTGGTCAGCTCGATGCCGGGGCCCCAGGCGCCCAGCTCTTCGGCATCGCCGCGCACGGAGATGACCTCGCCCCAGTAGGTGCCGGCCTCGCAGGCCTCGAAGGCCACGTCCTGGGTGGGCCAGCCGGAGAGCGCCGACAGGGTGGCGAAGACGTCGTCGCGGGTCAGGCTCTCGCCGGTGTCCTGGTCCTCGTAGGCGGCCAGGATCTCGAGCCACTTGGCAAGGTAGCGGCGGCCGGTGCGGCCCTCGTCCAGCTCCACGCTGTCGATGAACAGCACGCTCTCGACGTTGCTGGCCAGGCTGCTCGACGAGCCCAGGCCCGAGTAGCTCCAGTTGGAGGCGTCGGTGATCACCCGGGTGTCGGTCAGGCCCAGCACGGCGGCCTTGGTGTGCATGGCGTTGTAGTCGCCGGCCAGGTTCAGCACCTCGAAGACCACCACGCCCTCGTCGCGAAGGTCCTGCTCGGTGTCGTCGTCGCTGAACCAGTACGACCCGTCTGCGTTGATGCCGTCGGACATCTTGCGGTCGGTGATGACGTAGACGGGCACGCCCTCGTCCACCTTGTCGCCCAACAGCTCCACCAGGGAGTCGCTGTGGTCCTCGGCGGTCAGGTCGCGCAGGGCGAAGACCATCAGCAGGATCAGCTCGTCCTCTTCCTCGATCCAGTCGAAGATGCGGGTTCCCGCACGCACGCCGGAGGCGGCCGGGGTGAAGAGCACATTGACCGCGGCGGTGTCGTCCCAGGTGTTGTCGAGGCCGTCGTCGGCCAGGATGGCGTCGTAGGCGTCCTGGTACTCGGCGATGAGGTCCTCGTCCCGCACCAGGTGCAGGGTCTCGTCGTTGTCCATGGCCGAGTACTGGGGATTGTGGCTGCCGGTGAGCATGGCAGACCAGTCGGGGGTCTCGTAGATCCGGGCCTTGAGGTGCATCAGGCCGTAGCTGTCGATGCCCACCAGGTCGGCGCTCACGCTGGTCGCGGCGTCCAGGGTGGTGTGATCCTCCACCACCTCGAAGCCAGCATCTTCGAGGACGTAGTAGGTGCTTCCGGTGTCGCTGAGGTCGATCTTGTCGGCCTCGACCAGGATCTGCACGTCCACGCCCTCGTCGTGGGCGGCGATGAGCCGGTCGGTGATGTCGTGGTGGGTGAGGTTGTAGGCGGCGTAGCGGATGGTGAAGGGGTTGTCGCCCTCGGCGTAGCTGGCGCTGTCTTCGGCGCGGGCGGCCCGCACCTGGTCGATCATCTCGAGCTCGAGCTCGAGGGCCGGCTCGTCGGGGGTGAACAGCACCTGCAGGGGCTGGTTCAGGTCGGTGCCCGCGGGCAGCTCGTCCGAGGCGGTCAGCGCGTACACGTCGCTGCTGGTGCCCACGGTGAACCCGTAGTTCGCGCCGCCGTTGCTGTCCCAGATCTCGTTGCCCAGGTGATCGTAGCCGTGGAAGAAGTAGGAGACCTCGGCGCCGGCATCGAAGGCGTCCTCGGGCACCACCTGCCACAGGGAGTTGCCGTCCACGTGGGCGGTCCACTCCATGGGCAGGGTCTCCCAGGCGCCGTCGTCCACGCGGTAGCCCAGCTCGGCCTGCAGCCCGTAGTAGTCCCGGTTCATCAGCACGGTGAAGGTGCCCGGGTTGCCCCCGGTGTGGCGACTGTAGTCCCCGTAGACCCCCATCCAGCTGGGGCCTCCGCTCTTGGCGCTGGCCCGGCCCATGTCGTCGTACAGGGCATCGAAGGGGGAGCAGCCCACGGCCAGGGCGGTGGCGAGTGCTGCGGAAGCGAAGGATGCGCGAAGGGTCATGTTCCTCTCCTGTGGGGGCGCGGCTAGGCGCCCCAGCTCAGCGAGACCTCGTCGGTCTCTGCGCTGGGATCGGCCGTGTGGCTGCGGTTGTCGCCGGACTCCCAGCTGACGCTCGCGCCGTTGACGATCACGAGCTTGTACTCGAAGTGTGTGCCCGAAGGGATGTCCACCGTGGCGGTCCAGTGGGGCCAGGAGCCTGGGTCCAGCTCGACGCCGGCCGCCGGGTCCCAGTCGCCCAGCTCGGGAATGTCGCCCACCAGGACCACCTGGTCTCCCCACGAGGTGCGGGGGTGGTAGGCCGAGAACTCCACCGCGGTGGACGGTGCGGTGCCGACGTCGAAGCCGGCCTCGAAGTGGCGGCGCAGGTGTGTGATCTCCCCCAGGAAGCGCTCGGCCACGGTGGTGTCGTGGATGACCACGAGATCGTCGTCGCTGACCTGGGTGTAGCCGGTCCAGTTGGCCGACCCCACCAGGGTAGTCTCACCGTCGATGACGGCGAACTTGTGGTGCATGGTGGCGTAGCCGCTGATGTCGGCGTCCATGTCCACCTCGATGACCTCGATGCCGCAGCTGGCCAGCCACTCGTCGGTGCCATCGTCGGGCGTGATGGTGCCGTAGTACTCCCCTTCGTCGGAGATGTTGGACTCGAGCACCAGCCGCACGTCCACCCCTCGGGCCTGGGCGTCCACCAGGGCGTCCAGCACATCGCGGCCGCTGTCGTCGGTCATGCTGCGCAGGGTGAACATCGCCACCTGCACGTCGCTGACCGCGCCGTCGATGGCATCGACGATCACGCCGGCCAGGTCGTGGTCCTGGACGTAGGTTGTCTCGATGAGAGCGCCGGTGTCGGTGGGCCAGGCGGTGTAGGGCTCGGCGGCCACCGCCGCGAACATGCGCTCGTAGACCGCAGCCAGGTGCTCGGAGCGGATCAGCACCATGTCCTCGGCGTTGTCGTCGGCGCTGACGGTCTCCCAGTTGTAGGAACCGGTGGTGACCACTTGCCCGTCGAAGACGGCGAACTTGGTGTGCATCGAGGCGGCGATGGTCTCGTCGCGCACCACGCCGAGCACCGGCACGCCGGCGTCCTGCAGGCGGGGGTACTCGGTCTCCCAGCTGCGCCAGGGCTCCATGTGGTAGCCGGCAGTGAGCAGCTTCACCTCGACCCCGGCGTTGTGGGCGTCGATGAGCGCATCCACGATGCGGCTGTCGTTGACGTCGAAGATGGAGGCGTGGATGGTGTGGGTGCCGCTCGGGTCGGCCAACTGCGCCGCGGTGACGGCATCGATCTCGGCGATGACGGCCTGCTCGGTGTCGTCGTAGGGCGAGAAGAACACCTCGATCTCGGGCAGAACCGAGGCCAGCGCGGTGTCGGCCTCGTCCGCCAGGCTGCTGTCGGCCGTGGCCCAGGGCTCGAAGTCCACAGCGTCGAGGGTGCTCGGAGCGCCCAGGCCCGTCGCCGGGGAGGCCAGCTCGGCGGGGGTGGCCAGCTCGTAGGCGTACTGGGAGGGCATCAGCTCGTGCACGCCGTCGCCGTCGCTGTCCACCAGGACCTGGAAGCCACAGCGCAGCTCGGTGATGGCGCCGTGGTGGTCGGAGTCGGGGTACAGCTCGATCAGATCGGTGCCCCAGCGCTCGCGGCCGTCGGCCCGGCTCAGCTCGTACTCCAGGTGGTACAGGTAGGTCTCGACCACGCCGTTTTCGCGCTCCACCTCGGTGCGCATGGCGATGGTCTTGTCGTAGGCGTAGTTCTCCACCACCACGTCCACGTAGCCCCAGACCGTGGTCTCGTACTCGGCGTCGAGCCAGAAGCCGCGGTCGATGGGCTGCAGCCAGGTCTCGGCGTAGCCGGAAGGCAGCTCGAGTTCGTAGTTGTCGCCGTCGTTGCTGTCCCAGATCTGGCGGCCCCAGTCGTCCCAGCCGTGGAAGAAGTAGTCGACCGTGGTGCCCGGGGTGAACGCCGAGCCCGGCTCGACCTGCCAGACCGAGTTGCCATCGATGTGATCGACCCAGTCCATGTCGATGGTCTGCCAGGT
>CAZHIK010000330.1:0-8970 GCA_964532635.1 uncultured Enterobacterales bacterium | reverse complement strand
CTCACCACCGCGAGCCAAGCCACCGTGTTCCCGTCGTGGACAGCCCTGATGCCCTTGTTCCTGACGCTGGGGGCGTGCCGCTACCACCTGGGTCGTCCCCCGGTCTCCGTGGGGCTCAGTGTGGGTGAGATCCAGGCCCCGGTGGCGGAGCCTGGCGTCGCAGACGCCATCGCATCCGCCCTGGGGGCAGCCGTCCGCCGGGCGGGCGCGCAGGGCGCGCAGCCGATCCTGGTGCGTGTGGAGCGGGCCAGCTTCGAGCCCTCCGCCAGCCGGGCGGGTGAGGTGTTGGCGTGGGAGGCCACCCTCGCGGCCACCTTCGTGCTCTCCGGGGCCCCGCCCGAGGAGCTGGGGCTGCAGCGCAGCCTGGTGGTGGCCAGCCCGGGGGGCGGGGTGCACCCCACCCAGCTGCGGGCTCCCGCCTTCGAGCAGCTCGCTCAGCAGCTCGCCGACGACGCGGTGGCGAGCTTCCTGTACGCGCCCCGCACCCCGACCGAAGTGCCCGGAGGTACCCCATGAGCCGACGTAGAGGCTCCCCTCGCAAGGCCGCCAGCCCCAAGCTCGGCGAGCAGCTGGTCCCCGTCTATCTGGTGTACGGAGACGAGCAGTTGCTGGTCCGGCGCTGCCTGGACAAGCTGGCGCAGCGCACCCTCGAGGGAGGGCCGGCGGCCTTCAACCGTGCCGAAGGCAGCGCGGGCGCGGACGTGCGGGGTCTGCTCGGGCAGGCGCGCACGCCGCCCATGATGGGGCCGCGCCGGCTGGTGGTGATCCGCGAGATCGAGAACGCCAAGAACCCGGAGATCGAGCAGCTGATGGGCTACGTGGCGTCGCCCTCACCCACCACCGTGCTGGTGCTCACCGGGGCGAAGCTGCCCCCGGCGGCCGAGGGCAAGAACATGGGGGTGCGGCTGCGCAACGCGGTCAACAAG
Organism: uncultured Enterobacterales bacterium; assembly: GCA_964532635.1. Lineage (GTDB taxonomy): Bacteria > Myxococcota_A > UBA796 > UBA796 > JAFGLY01 > CALDOK01. The sequence goes on along the minus strand of CAZHIK010000330.1, from coordinate 8,044 downwards.
GCGGGGCAGACGCTGCGCTTCGAGGCCACGGCGCAGGACCCGGTCGCCTTCGTGAGGCAGCGCTGCGCCTCGGGGGGCTGCGAGCTCGGGGCTCGCGAGGCCGAGCTGCTCGTGGAGGTAGTCGGCCGCGACCTCGGACGTCTCGAGGGGGAGTGCGACAAGCTCGTCGCCTTCGCGGGGGGCAGCGGGCGCATCAGCAGCGAGCAGGTGGAGCAGGTCTGCTCCCTGCTGGCGGAGACCGTGATCTTCGAGCTCACCGATGCCATCGTGCGCGGTGAGGCGGGCCTGGCCATGGCCATCGCCCACAAGCTGATGGAGGAGGGCCACGCTCCCGCGCGGATCCTTCCCCTGGTGGCATGGCAGGTGCGGCAGCTCATCCAGCTGCAGGACTGCCTGCGGCGGCGCGCCGACCCATACGACGAGGGCATTCGTATGCCTCGAGCCAAGATGCAGGCAGCCCGCAACAGCCTTCGGCGTCACCCGCTGCGCGGGGAGCGGACGCTGGACCTGATGGCGGACGCAACGCTGCGCATGCGCACCAGCAAGGCTGGTGAGCGGCACGTGCTCGAAGCGCTGGTGCTGGCGCTGGCGCGTCAGTCGGGCTGACTGGCCCGAGGGCGGGCGCTAGACTTCTGCGCCGATGGCGTTGACGGCCTTGTACAGGCGGCTGACGCGGCGGGCGGCGTTGCGCTTGTGGATGATGCCCCGCTGGGACACGGTCTGGATGATGCTCACGGTGGCGGGCAGCAGGGCCTTGGCCGCTTCGGCGTCGCCGGCGTCGATGGCGGCGCGGAGCTGCTTGATCTGGTTGCGCATACGAGAGCGGTAGGCGCGGTTGCGAATGCGGCGCTCGTTGCTCTGGCGCGCGCGCTTGAGGGCGTCCTTGTGAGTGGCCACGGTCTGACTCCTGTGTGGGATGACTGGGTGGTGAGGGGAGGGCACCGCGGATGCGGCGTGGTCTCACCCCACGCTGCTGAAGCCCGCCGGGTCTAACCGGACACCGCGGCGCGTCAAGACGCGCGCTGCATCACTTCCCGGGTGAACGGACGATGACGGCGATTGACACTGGCCTCCAGGGCGGCTAGTCTGCGCCTCTCCACGCGCTCGTGTGCGCGGGCTCATCAGAACAAAAGCGGGTTGCAAATATGAATATCGCCGTGGTTGGTACCGGGTATGTCGGTCTGGTCGTGGGCACGCTCCTGGCGGATATGGGTCACCAGGTCGTCTGTGTCGACAACGATCTGGACAAGGTCGAGAAGCTGCGTCAGGGCATCATCCCCATCTATGAGCCCGGCTTGGACCACCTGGTCAAGCGGAACGTCCACGAGGAGCGCCTGAGCTTCACCGATGACATCGCCGCAGCCGTGGGCGCGTGCGAGGTGGCCTACATCGCGGTGGGCACCCCCTCTGCCGACGACGGCTCCGCCGATCTCTCCGGTGTCTTCGCCGTGGCTCGTTCCATCGGCGGTCACTCCATCCGTCCCCTCACGGTGGTGATCAAGTCCACCGTTCCTGTGGGCACGGCCGACGGTGTGCGCGCGGCGCTGGCCGAGACCTCGGACCTCCAGCACGACGTGGTCTCCAACCCGGAGTTCCTCAAGGAGGGCACCGCGGTCGAAGACTTCCGCAACCCCGATCGCATCATCATCGGCTGCGCCAGCGAGGCCCCCCGTCGCGTGATGGAGCGGCTCTACAAGCCCCTGCTCCGGACCGGACGCCCCATCCTGTTCATGGACAATCGGTCTGCCGAGATGTCCAAGTACGCGGCCAACGCGTTCCTGGCCACGCGCATCAGCTTCATCAACGAGCTGGCCCGTCTGTGCGAGCTGGTGGATGCCGACATCGACGCCGTTCGCCGCGGCGCAGGCTCGGACACCCGCATCGGGCTGCGGTTCTTCTTCCCTGGAGCGGGCTACGGCGGCTCCTGCTTCCCCAAGGACGTGCGCGCACTCCAGTTCACCGCCGAGGAGCACGACCTGCACCTGCACGTGGTGGACGCGGCCGAGCAGGTCAACCTGGAGCAGAAGCGCCTGATGGCCCGCAAGGTCATGGCGCGCTTCGGCCCCGACCTCACAGGGCTCAAGCTTGCCCTGTGGGGGCTGGCCTTCAAGCCTCGCACCGACGACATGCGCGAGGCGCCCTCGCGGGTGGTGGTGAAGATGCTGCTCGAGGCCGGTGCGTCCATCGTGGCCTACGATCCCGAGGCCATGGACGAGTCCCGCAAGACCATCGGCGACCGCATCGACTACGCCGAGTCCAGCCTCGAGGCCTTGGACGGGGCCGATGCTCTGCTGGTGGTCACCGAGTGGAACGAGTTCCGCAGCCCCGACTTCGAGCAGGTCAAGGCTCGGCTCACCCGGCCCATCATCTTCGATGGCCGCAACATCTACGATCCCACCGAGCTGACTGCCCTGGGCTTCGAGTACTACTGTATCGGCCGCGGCAAGCCCAGCTACCCCGCCTAGTATCGGGGGGCGAACTGATGTGGCGGCCGGGCTCCGGTCGCTCCATGGGATATGCTGGTGGCCGGCACCGGCCTTGCTGTCGAACTCGGAGGTGAGCAGTGCGCGCAGGCAAGATCAATATCGTTGGAATCCTGATCGTCCTGGCTCTGATCGTGGGCGCGCTGTTCCTGCACACCTTCGGGCCGTACTATTGGGACGCTGTGAACATGAAGGAAGTGGTGCAGAACACCGCCATCACCTACCAGGATCGAGGCCGGGAAAAGGGCCTGCAGCGCCTCACCCAGGAGCTCTACCAGCGGGACATCCCCGACTACATCCTGGAGAACGACTGCAAGCTCTCCAGTGAACGCCAGATCTTCACCGTCCGCTGTGCCTGGGACATCCAGGTGGCGTGGCCCTTCACCGAGATCTACCGGACCATGAGCTTCGACGTCGAAGCCAGGCGTGGTCCCAACGGCTGGGTCGATTGAGACGGCCCTTCGGGCCGTGTTAGCTAGCCCGTTGGCAGCCGCCGGTACAGACCCGGCCTCACGAACAAGCCTTCGGGCCATGCCCGAAGCCGAGGATACGAACCGATGCATCGGATTCCCATGACGCCCCGCGGGTACGAGATCGTCGTCGCCGAGCTGCGACGTCACCGCGAGGTTCTGCGCCCCGAGAACGTCAAGGCCATCGAGGAAGCGCGGGCCCACGGTGACATCAGCGAGAACGCCGAGTTCGACGCCGCCAAGGAACGCCAGGCCCAGCTCGAAGGCCGCATCATCGAGCTCGAGCACAGGGTGGCTGCGGCCGAGATCATCGACGTCACGGAGATCGAGCCATCGGATCGTGTGATCTTCGGTGTGACGGTCCAGCTCCTCGACATGGGCGCCGACGCAGAGGTCCGCTATCGCATCGTCTCCGAGGAAGAGGCCGATGCCCGCGCGGGCAAGATCACGCCCACCTCGCCCATCGGCCGAGCCCTGCTCGGTCGCACAGAGGGTGACGAGGTCCGTGTCAAGACCCCCCGAGGCATCCGTGAGTTCGAGATCCTCGAGGTCGAGTACATCTAGCCGGCTACCCTGCTGCCGCGTCCTCCAACATCCCTCCCTCGAGGTCGACATGAGCAGCGTGACTCCGCCCAGCAGCGAGCCCACCGAGGCCGCGCTCCCCGCGGACGCTGGCCCTGATCCCATCGAAGCACCCTCCCCGGTTCCGGCTGGACGTCTTCGTGCCGCCCTGGCCGTGGATGTGCTGCGGCGCACCGTACAGTACGGGCTTCGGGCCACTCCCCGGGCGGCACCCCGCTACATGGGTGCCACCTGCAGCCCCCTGCTCGCCGACGTGCCCGTCGAGTTCCTCGAGCCCTCCGAGCGCAACGCCATCGAAGCCGTTCAGCGTTCGCTGAGCGGGTGTGTGCAGGCCGATCCCGTGCCCGCTGAGACCTTGAGGGAGATCGACGGTGGGCTCGGCGCCCTCCAGGACCTCCTGGCTCTGGTGGAGGCACCGGCCCTCGAACCTCGCGCTCGGCTCCTGCCGGCAGGGGAGGGCGAGCGTGCCGTCCAGGCCAGGCAGCGGCGCGAAGCCCACGTACAGCGTCGACGGGAGCAGAAAGAGCTCCCACCGGTGGTGCTGCCCGAGAGCGACGCACCGGCCGAGGCTGCGCCTGTCCCGCCTCCCGCGGAGCCCGAGGCGTCTTCCGACAGCGGGGAAGCGCAGGCCGAGGCCGACGAGCCGTCCCGGCGCAAGCGGGGCCGCCGCTCCCGGCGCTCTTCCCGTGCCAAGGACACCGCGTCGCAGGCCAGCCAGCCTCGCGCACCCGAGCCACCGCCCGAGCCCGAGGTCCTACAGACCGTCCCAGAGCCCGAGCCCCCGCCTCCTCCACCAGTGGTGCGTGATCTCGATGATCCGGAGGGAGCGGGTCAGCCCCTCACCGAGTTCTTCACCGAGCTGCCTCGGGCCCTGGCCACCGCCCTCGAGCGCCACGACATCCGCACCGTTTCCGACCTGCTGCGGCTATCCCCCGCGAGCTACCAGACCCTGCCGCGGGCGGTGGAGCCGTCGGAGTCCCTCCCTTCGGGCCAGAAGCAGGTGCTGCGTGGCACCGTGCTGCGACGCCTCACCCGCCTGGCGCCCTTGGGACGTCGCTACGACGTGGTGGTGGGCGACGGCCAGGCCGAGATCACCTGCCGTTGGATCACCCCCCGCCCCGAAGGCTTCTGGACCTCGATGAGCCCAGGTACCCGCGTGGCGCTCCACGGCTTGGTGGAGCTCGACGGTGACACCGCGCTGCTACACGAAGCCGAGCCGGTCTGGGTCGACAGTCGGGGCCAGGGCCGTCAGGCCTGCTACGGGCTCGAGGGCATCGACGATGCCGAGCTGCGTGGGCTGCTGCGGCGGGTGGTCGATGCCTTCGCCGACGTGCTGATCGATCCTACGCCCGAGTCCGTGCGCAAGCGCCTGCGCTTGCTCGGTCTCGGTGAAGCGTTCCGACGCCTGCACTTCCCCACCCACGGTGCACGCCGTGGGCGGGAGCGGCTGGCCTTCGATGAACTCCTGCTCTACCAGCTGGGCCATAGCCTGGGCCGCAAGCGTCGGCCCAAGGAGCGGGGTACCGCCCACAAGGTCCGACACAAGCTGGTCTCCCAGATCATGGCGTCGCGCTCCCATCCCCTGACCGACGGTCAGGAGATCGCCTTCTCCGACATCCGCAGGGACCTCGCCCGGCCAAGGCCCATGAACCGCCTGCTCCAGGGTGACGTGGGTGCCGGCAAGGGCTTCGTCGCTCTGTTGTCCGCCGTGGTGGTGGCCGAGGCGCGAGAGCAGGTGGTCTTCATCGCGCCCGATGCATTGGCCGCCGAGCACCGCTTCCTGTTTGCCGAGCCCCTGCTGCGCTCGGTGGGCCTGATGCCCATGCTGCTGCTGGATGAGCCCGACGCAGCCCAGACCGACGCGATGAAGCGTGGTGAGATCCACGTGGTCTTCGCCACGCCCGCCATCGCCGAGTCTTGGCCGGGCTTCCGGCGCCTCGGCCTGGTGGTGGTCGAGGAGCGCGAGGAGTACGGCACGGTGGCCCTGTCGGATCTGCCCAGCCAGGGGGTCCGCCCCGATCTGCTGGTGCTCACCGACGCTCCCATCCCCACCAGCATCGCGCTGACCGTGTTCGGCGACATGGACCTGTCCCTGGTTCCGGGCCAGCACGTCACGGGCCTGGAGGTCACCTCGAGCCCCTGGTCGGATCACATGGAGGTCTACGCCCGCGCTCGCGCCGAGCTCGAGGCCGGTCGGCAGATCTACGTGGTCCTGCCGATGATCGGTGGTGTGGAGCGCCTCAACCAGCGCGAGCTCGCCCGCTTCGCGGACGCCCTGCGGGGTGAGGCCTTCCCCGGAGCCCGGATCGGGGTCTTCTCGAAGGTTCAGAGCCGCGAGGAGCGCCATCGCACCCACGAGGATTTCCTGCACCGGCGCATCGACGTCCTGCTCACCACCACCATCATCGAGGACGGGCCGGCGGTGCCGAACGCCACCACTGTGGTGGTGCTCGAGGCGGATCGCTTCGACCTGGTCCGCTTGCACCGCCTGCGGGCCCACGTGGCCCGGGGCGTGCGCCCCGGCCGCTGCATGTTCGTACTCAGTGAGCAGCCGGATCCCGAGGGCGTGCGACGGGTCGAGCTGATGGTGAGCGAGCACGATGCCTTCCGCATCGCCGAGCTCGACCTCGCTGCCAGGGGACCCGAGGCCCTGCTGGGCGGACGGGCCGGTGAGTTGCCTCAGTTCCGCTACATGGATCCCCTCGAGCACCGCGATCTGCTCGTTCGTGCACGGGCCGAGGCGTTCGCGATCCTGGGCAAGAACGACGCTCTGTCCCGGCCCGAGTTCCGGCAGCTGCGCCACACCCTCGAGCAGAGCTGGAAGCGCTGGTTCCCCGGCCGCCCGGTGATCGGCAAGAAGGGCGCGTCCTCCGGGCGGGGTCGTTCCGGTCGTCGGAGGCGACGGCGCTCTCGCTCGAGGTAGGATGGCTCCATGCCAAGTGCGCGCAAGACCATCGAGATCGACGCGGCCCCTTCGGCGGTGATGGCCGTGCTCACCGACTTCGCCGCCTACCCCGAGTACCTCCCCGAGATCCTCGCGGTGGAGGTGCTCTCCTCGAGCGAGGGGGTGTGGGAGGTGCGCTTCCACGCACACGTCATCCGCCCCTTCCAGTACACCCTGCGCCTCGAGCGCGACGGCGATCTGGTCCTGCGCTGGACCATGACCGAGGGGCTGTTCACCAGCCACAAGGGTGCCTGGGAGCTCGAGCCCCTGGAGCCCTCACCCGAGGCCCCCGTGCGCACGCGCGCCGCCTACAGCATCGACCTGGTGCTGGGTGTGTTCGTGCCCCAGGCTCTGGTCAACTCGCTGGTGGGTGAGAGCCTTCCAGCGACCCTGGAGCGCTTCGCCGCCCGGGTTCGGCCGCCAGCGGAGCCAGCTCCAGATCCGGAAACACCTGCTGCATGAGCAGCCCTGCCGTCCCGCGAGGCACGGCCCTGTCCCGGCTCCCCGGGTGGGCCCCCGTGCTCGCCGCCATCGTGCTGCTGGGCCTGGCCTGGCGGCTGTGGCTGATGCCTCGCTACTACGGCTGGGAGGAGAGCGACTACGGCAACCTGGCCATGGCCAGGGGGGTGCTCGAGTCCCACTTCACCCACTACGACATGAACCACCTGCCCCTGTACTACGGGCTCAGCGCCCTGGTGCTGGCGGTGGTGGGTGACACCATCCTGGCCACCCACCTCGTGAGCCTGGTCTCGGGCCTGGCGGTCCTGGCGCTGGTGGTTCTGCTGGCTTGGCGCACGGGGGGGCAGGTTGCGGCGTGGGTCGCTGGGTTGGCGGTGGTCTTCCAGCCCGAGCTGGCGCTCTACAGCGCCTCGGCGCTCCGCGAGCCTCTCTATGCGGCGCTGCTCCTGGGTGGCCTGGCACTGCTTGGGCGCGAGAAGCTCGTGGCAGCCGCCATCTTGTCGGTGCTCGCGTTCCTGGTGCGCTTCGATGCCTTGGCCATCATGGGCCCCGTGCTGGTGGTGCACGCCCTGGGGCGCGCGCCCCGGCTGGGCCGCGCGGTCCGGGTGCTGCTACCCCTGCTGATCGGCGTGGCCCTGTGGTCTCTGTACTGCCACATCGAGCACGGGATCTGGCGCTTCTGGGAGCACAGCGTCACCGTCAACCTGGAGACGGGGCTGGGAGAGGAGGCCGGCGGTCAGCTGGAGTGGATGCGAAACGGGGCGCGGGTCTCCGCAGCGCTGGGGCTGCGGGTGCTCCCCACCCACCTCGGCGCCTTCCTGCCCCTGGCGGCGCTGTTGGCTCTGCCCGGGATGGCGCGCTCGGGTCACGGGACCCGCCGCAGCCTGGCGCTGCTGCTGGTGCTGATCACCGGCTTCTGGCTGGCGGTCGGCTTCACGGGGCAGCACGATCCCGCGCACAACCTCTACTGGAAGTGGCTGCTTCCCCTGGTGCCTTTCTGGGCCACCTGCGCCGGGCTCGGGGCGGCGTGGCTGGTGGTTCGGCTGCGCGAGCGCCAGCCCGTACCGGCCCTGCTGGGGCTGGTGGGAGCTGGCCTGCTGGTGGCC
>CAZHIK010000329.1:0-8972 GCA_964532635.1 uncultured Enterobacterales bacterium | reverse complement strand
GACCGAGGCGGAGTGGGAGATGGCCGCCCGTGGCGGTACCACCTCCGCCTTCGCCTCTGGAGGGGACATCCACACCGGCGAAGAGAACAACTGCGACGGCAACCTGCGGCTCACCAACGGCACCGTCCTCGATGACTACGCTGTCTACTGTGGAAACTCCATCGCGCCCGCCATCGTGGGGTCCGAGGAAGCCAATCCCGAAGGGATGTACGACATGCACGGCAACCTCTGGGAGTGGTGCCACGACTGGTACGAGGCCGATCCCGCGGAGACCGAAGATCCCTGGGGCCCGTCGAGCGGCACCGCCAAGGTGCGTCGCAGTGGCTCGTGGGTCGCCCAGCCCAAGTTCATCCGCTCAGCCAGTCGTTCGAGCAAAGAACCCGATCAGACAAGCTGGGAGATCGGCTTCCGCCTTGCCAAGGGCGAGTAGCCCCGACGGGCCTCACTCGACGAGCCGCCCCACCGCGTCCCAGCGGGCGATGCGACTGCCCAGGTCGCGCTCGAAGACCGGATCGGTGGAAGCCTCGGCCACCATGGCCCCCTGCAGGGCCTGGGTGAGTTCTCCTGCGCCCTCGCCGTGGTGGCGCACCACCAGGACGAGGTTGCCGTCACGCATGATGATCATTCCTGCCGTGTCGCCCACGGCGTCGGTGTCGCGTTCGGGGGAGTGGGGCCACTCCAGGGGCGGAAGGGAGCGGGTGGCGGCGCTGAGCTTCTCGAAGGAGAAGCCGGTCTTGGCTTGCTTGTCGTCGGGGAAGAAGATGAGCTTCACGAAGCCGCCCTCTGGCAGGGGAGCCTTCCAGGCTGAGCGGTGGGCGTCGAGGCGTGGCTCACCCAAGCCCAGCTCGGGCAATACGGCGAGGGGGATGCCGGCCCAGGGGGTCTGGCCCACCACAGGTGGCAGTGCCACCGGGGCCTGGGCGTGGCTGTGGGGGCAGTCGGGGCCGTGGGTGTGTGGGTCGGCCCAGACGACAGCGCACAGGGCAGCGGCGAGGAGGGTGGAGGTCATTGCAGCAGGGTCTCCCCTTCGTAGTTGATGGTGGCGCGGCCGTTCATGACCAGCCGGTCGAGGTACTCGATGGCGTCGATGTGTTGGACCATGAGCAGCTGGCTGGGCGGGCTGGAGGGGTCGGAGTCGCCGTCGAGGGCCAGCGTGGCGTCCCAGATGGTGGCCCCGCCATCGTTGGTGGTGACCGCGTGGTAGCTGAACGAGCAGCCCCAGCTGCCGAACGGACAGTGGGTGAAGTCATCGCCGCCGATGGCCAGGATGTAGTTGAGGTCGAAGTTCTGGAGCACGATGCTGTAGACCAGCGGCGCCCCGAGCATGTTGGCCCAGGCGGCCAGGATCGAGGCGCAGTCCGAGCAGTTGACGGTGCGGCCAGCACCTGGCCTCAGGAAGGCGGTGAGCTCGAAGACCGCTGGGGTCCAGCCGGAGACGTAGTTGGTGAAGTAGGAGGCGCCGTAGCGGGTGTCGTAGCTCAGCGCGAGGTCGTCGTAGATCCACTGGACCAGCGCGTCGATCACGGCCTGGTCGGTGGGTTCCACGCCGTCGATGGCCCGCAGGGCGGGGTCGATGGCGGCCACCCAGGCGTTGTAGACGTCCTCTGTGCGAGAGAAGTGGGGGGCGCCCAGCAGCAGGTACCAGCGTACTGGCAGGGTCTGGGTGCCGATGTCCCAGGTGGCACCCTCGTCGTCGTCCACCACGAAGCGCAGCTGGAGCTCTTCCTCGAGCAAGCCGGGGCCCGCCCCGAGGATCTCATCGGCCTGGAGGACAACCGGCACGCTCGGATCGAGATCCTCGGCGCCGCTGATGGCTGTCCAGCCCTCCAGCTCGAGCCGTACTCCGGCCCCAGGCAGGCCCGAGCTGCCCAGGACGGTGTCGTCGCCCAGCTCGAGGGTCAGGATCGGGCGGGAGTCCCAGCTGAACGCCACGGGGAGTGGCTCGCCCAGTGGCATGAAGGCGAGCTCGTCGCCGGGGAGCTCGAGCTGCACCGGCTGATCCTGGTCGTCCTCCAGGGTCGCGACCTCCTGGAAGGGGAGCTCGGGGCCCTGCACGTCCTGGCTGACATGCCAGTACAGGGGGACGTGGGTGGCCGAGGTGCCTCCGTCGCCCTCGGCCCAGGCCGTGGTGACGCCGCAGCGCACCACCCGCACCGGAGCCTGGTCATCGACCTGGACCATGCCCAGGGTTGCCTCGAGCTGCAACGTGTAGTCGCCCGCGGGGACCCAGGCGCCGGCGTCATCCTTGCCGTCCCAGCTGTCGGTGACCGTGACGACGGTGGCGCCCTCGGCGTCGAGCACCGTGACCACCGTGGACTCCGCGCCAGCGGCTGCGGTGCGGACCTCCACCGGTCCCCCCAGGATGGGATCGAAGGCCGGGGCAACCTCGAGCATGGCCTGCAGTGGTGGCTGCGTGTCCCGGGGTCTGCTGCCCGTGTCGTCGGGGTTGACGGTGGGTTTGGTGTTGCAGGCCAGGATCAGGGTGAGCAGCAGCATGGCGGCACGATAGCCGGAGGTCCTGGCGGTGCCCAGGTCCAGCTGGGTAAGAAAGCGTCATGAGTGACCGCACCCCATCCCTGGACGAGCTGCTGCAGTTTCCTTGCAGCTTCACCTTCCGCGTTGTCGCCATCGACCAGCCGGATCTCGGCGAGCGCTGCGAGCGCATCGTGCAGCAGGCCCTGGGCCGCGAGGTGGACGGCGTCAGCCAACAGGCCTCGCGCACGGGGCGCTACAGCACCGTGCGGGTCGAGGCCACCGTGCACGAAGCGGCCGAGGTTCACCGCGCCTACGGTGCCCTCGGTGAGATCGGTGGTCTGAAGATGCTGCTGTAGAGCTAGGCGTTCGCCGGGGGCGTGAACACCCGCACGCCCAGCTCGCGGTCGAGCATCAGCATGCCATGGCCGGAGTTGCCCACCATGCGCAGCTGGTTGACGAGCTCGTCGGCGGTGGCCTCCTCCTCGACCTGCTCGGCGATGAACCACTGCATGAAGTTGTGGGTGGCGTGGTCGCGCTCGTCCAGGGCCAGGCTGGTCAGGTCGTTGACCAGGCTGGTGACGTGCTGCTCGTGGGCCAGGGTCTTCTCGAAGACGTCCAGGGCGCTCTCCCACTCGGTGGGCGGGGCCTCGATGGCCCGCAGCAGGACGCGGCCGCCGCGCTCCAACACGTAGTGGAAGAACTTGTCCGCGTGGAACATCTCTTCCTGGTACTGGGCCTTCATCCACTTGGCCATGCCGGGCAGGCCCGCGTCGTCGAACCAGGCGGACATGGAGAGGTACATGTAGGCCGAGTAGAGCTCAGCGTTGATCTGGTCGTTGAGGGCCTTCTCGAGGGACGGCTCGAGCATGGGGGCTCCGTTGCGCACAAGGGCGGCGCGTGAGGGTTGGAGCCGAACCTATGCACGCAGCGAAGCACGAAAAGGGCGGCCCATCACAGGCCGGCGTCAGGGCCCGAACGCTGTGGCGACCGTGGGCTCGGCGAGCAGCGGCTGGAGGTCTCGAACCAGCTGGCGCGCCAGGGCTCGCCCCGCACGCAAGGAGGTGTTGTTGCTGGTGATCACGAAGCTGTAGCGGTCCTCGTAGCGCAGGAAGACCTCTCCATCGGCGGCCACCAGGGCCAGGCCCACGGTGGCGTGGGCCAGCACCGGATCGGTGTGCTCGTCGACGTAGACCAGCCGGTCGGCCGCCCGCAGGGTGGTGCCGGGCGCGGTGGTGGTGCCCAAGGGTTCGGCCGAGATGTCGGACATCCAGCGGAACATGACCACCTCGCCGGGTAGGCGGTCCACGGCCAGCTGCAGGGCGTTGTCCAGAGAGGAGCGGCCGTCGAGACCCGCCGCGAGCTTCGTGCGGGTGCCGGCAGGGACCCGGGCGTCGCTGAAGCGGCCGTGCCAGCCTTCGGGCAGGGCCGATGCCAGGGCGCCTGGCAGGGCGTCGGAGAAGGACTCGCTGACCGCGGCGACCTGGGTGGAGCGCACCGCGCGCAGGTGGGCGGCGGAGCCGGTGAGCTCTTCGCCCAGGAAGCCAACGGGCTCGAGGTCGGGCAAGGGACCGATCACCATCATGGGGGCCACGCGGATGTCGCTGCCGAGCTCCAGGGGCGCCCAGCCCCAGTCCAGCTCATCGACGGGCAGGCTGCTGGGCAGGCCCGGTCCGGCCTGTACCTGCGGTGCGGTGGCGGTGAGGAACAGGGCCGCCGTGGCGAGCAGGATCAGCGAGCGCAAGGTGCGAGGGGGCATGCTCGGTCCGGAGTGACGGGAAGGCGCAGTGCGGCAGCTACACGGGTGGCTTCAGCCATTGTGACACCGAACGCCGCGGTCGGTTCCGCGGAGGGACGATTTTGTCGTCGTTTCCTTCGAGCTGACGCGAAGTTTTCTGTTCTGGGGCGATGGAGGCGGCTTGCTGGGGGTGCGCTGGACCTGTAGCCTGCGGCTCATGGGCCCCTCTTCGCGCCGCTGGCTGCTCTGCACTGCCCTCCTGATGGGGATGGCGCTGCCCTTCGTAGGCAAGCCGGTGCACGTCGACGACGCCAACTTCCTGAGGTTGGCCCGGGGGGCCCAGCTCGACCTGTGGCGGCCCCACGAGGTGCTCATCAACTGGCAGGGCACCACCGAGCGGGCCTTCGATGTGCTGTCCAATCCCCCTGGCATCGCCTGGTGGCTGGTTCCGGTGGTCGATGCGCCCCTGTGGGCACAGCACCTGTGGATGCTGCCCTGGCTGCTGCTCGCTTCCTGGGGTGCTTGGCGCCTGGGGCGGCGCTTCGGTGAGGACGCTGCGGCGGGGACAGCGCTGGTGCTCACCGCGCCGGTGGCTCTGCTCGCAGCGCAGAGCCTCACTCCGGACCTTCCCCTGTTGGCTCTGACCGTGGCGGGGTTGGGGGGCTACCTGCCTGCGGTGGACGAGGGCCGGCCCCGGGCGGCGGTCGGCTGGGCAGTGGTGGCGGGGGCTGCGGTGCTGTTCCGCTACAGCGGTCTGTGCCTGCTGCCCCTGCTGCTGCTCTACCCCCTGCTCCGTCGCCGCCCGCCGTGGGCGGGCCTGGCAGGCTTCGTCCCCCTCGTGCTGCTACTGGCGCACGATCTTCATGCGTACGGCCAGCTCCACTTGCTGGCCATGGGCAGCTTCCAGTCCACTTCCACCACCGGCTGGGAGCTGTTCCGCAAGCTCGTGGCGGCGCTGGCCATGCTCGGAGCCGCCGGGATCCTGCCCGTGTTGGTGGTGCGCGGTGGCTGGCGGGCTGCCATCCCGGGGCTTGTCGGGGCGGTGCTGGGCATGGTCGCCGGCCAGGCCTCGGGTCTGCCTCTTGGAGCCGCCCTGTGGACGGCGGTCTGTGTGGGCGCGGGGGCGGCGGTGCTGGTGGGACCCCTGCTGGTCCGTTCCCCCGACGAGCCCGCTGCGGACTGGATCTTCCTGGTGGCCTGGGCTCTGGGGGGGCTGGTGTTCCTGCTGGCCCTGCGCTTCACCGCAGCCCGGTACTGGTTGCCCTTCCTGCCGGCCGTTGCGTTGGCCTGGCTGAGGCTACGTCCCCGTCGCGGGCTGGTGATCGCGGCGGTGGCTTCGCAGATCGCGGTGGGCCTGGGCCTGGCGGTCGATGATCTGGCCATGGCGCGCGCGGGCAAGGCGGCCGCCTCCTGGGCCCAGACCGAAGCCCAGGCCTGTCTGCAGTGTGACGGTCCCGAGCTGCGACGCCTGCTGGTCGCCGGCCACTGGGGCTGGCAGTACTACCTCGAGCAGCGGGGCTGGCGAGCCCTCGAGGACGAGGCGCGGCTGAACTCCGGCGTTGTGCTCGCGGTGGCCGAGACGCCGTGGCCCCAGCAGCCCCACGACTCCACCTGCCTCGAGCGCATCGGCGAGCACAGTGTGGCCGACCGCTGGCCGGGCCCGCGGGTGCACACCGCGGCCGGCCGCGCCAACCTCCACGCCTTCATGATCGCGGGACAGCCCCCACTCGAGACCTACGCCCCCTGGACCCTCGCCAGCGATCCCTACGAGCGGGTTGTGCTCTATCGGGTCTGCGACGAGGGGTAGGGTAGCTTTCGCCGCTTCCAGCCCCGGTGCAGCTCGTGGGCACATCCCGCGGTGCAGAGCAGGTGGTGGGCCGCCAGCCAAGCCCAGCCTCGCAAGCCCAACACGGGGCCGAAGACCACGGTGATGCCGATGGCCGTGAAGAGCCAGGCGAAGGCCACGATCACGCCCAGATCGAGCACCCGCTCACCGCGCCGCACACGCGGATCCAGCACGAAGGCCCACAGGCGCCTCACAGCTGCGCTCCGCGGTGCAGGAAGAGCTCGTTGCCCATGGATGGATTCCAGTCGGTGATGGCCAGGTCGGGCTCGCTGCTGACCTGGCAGGTGATCTCGATGGTGTCGCTGGTGGGGGCGCTGAACCAGCCGTCTCCCACGGCGCCGTCCACACTCGCGTTCAGCACCTGGCAGGGCCGCGGCAGCGCCAGCAGGGGTCCGCTGCCCTGGATGACGCGCTCGGTGGCCGCGGCGCCGTCCAGGTCGTGGAAGGCGAAGGCCTCCATCACCGGGGCGTCGGAGGCGCTGACGAAGCTGGGCTCCGTCTCGAGGCCGTCCTGGTTCCGGCCGCCGCGGTTGCGGTACAGCCGCAGCGCGCCCCACCAGGCGCCAGCGGCCAGGTCGAGGTCGCCGTCGTCATCCAGATCCGCCAGGCCCACGGCACTCTGGTAGGCGGGCGCGTCGGCGCTCTCCCAGCTGCGCTCGAGGTCGGGGCCTCTGTAGAGGCTGACGGTGCCCGCGCCGTCCCTCTGCTGGTTGTCGCTGACCACCAGGTCGAGCCAGCCGTCGCCGTCGACGTCACCGAAGTCGACGGTGTTGCCTTCGAAGCTCCCGCCGGGGGCCTGCAGGTCGGGGGTAGTGGCGGGTAGGCTGGCGTCGAGCCCCGAGCCCTGGTTGAGATAGACGGCGTGGGGACCGCCGTCTCGGGCGAAGGCCAGGTCGAGGGCGCCGTCGTTGTCGATGTCCGCAAAGGCGACGTCCATGGAGTGGCTGTCGTCGTCGCTCTGCCAGGCTGGCGGATCTTCGAACCAACCCTCCTGGTTGAGCCAGAGCAGGTCGGGTTCGGGGTCGTGGTAGTAGGGCTCGCCCGTGGCGGCGGCGAGGTCGAGATCGCCGTCGTTGTCGATGTCACCCAAGGCGACGGAGAAGCAGTAGAGCTCCTGGGAGGTCTGCCAGCTGGGGTCGTCGGACAGCGCCCCACCCTGGTTGAGGTACAGGGCCACCCCCCCGGGGGAGTCGAAGCCCAGGGGGCCGACGAACAGCGCGGTGACCACGTCGTCGAAGCCGTCACCGTCCACGTCGCCCACCGCGATGTGGCCGTGGTAGGCGTCGCCTTCGCTCTTCCAGTCGGCCCAGTCGTCCAGGGCCCCGTCGACGGCGTAGTGCACCGCCAGTGGGCCTGGCTCCATGTCGTTGCCGTAGGCCACCACCAGGTCGAGGGCTCCGTCACCGTCGATGTCGGCCCAGGCGCCCCCCGTTGCGTAGCCCGGATCGCTGCCCTCCCAGTCGGGCTCCGACGCGTAGGGAGACCACGAGGGAGCGGTGGTGCCGCTGTCGCCTGTGTCGCTGTCTCCGAGGATCAGGCTGTCGGAGTCGAGCCGTCCCGAGTCCGGGCCGGGGCAGCCTGTGAGCAGGAGCAGCAGGAGCGGTGCGCGGCGCATGGAGTGAACATACCCCCTGGCCCCGAGCGGGGATACCCTGGCTGCATGGTCGAGCCCGAGGTTCAGGACACGCTGCCTCCCGCCCCCGAGGGCTACGTGTGGGAGCAGCTCGCTGTCAGCCCCAGTGGAAACAACCGCAGGGCGGACGTGTGGCTGGCCTCGCGCTTCCCGCACTACTCTCGCAGCGCCGTCGCGCGGCACTTCCGGATCGGCCGCATCGTGGGTCTGGACCGCACCGTCAAGCCCGGCAGCTTGCTGCGAGAGGGCGAGAGGCTGTGCTTCTGCCGGCCCGTCCTGCGCAGCGAGGAACCGCCCCCGCCTCTGCCCGCCGTGCTGTACGAAGACGAGCGCATGATCGCCCTGAACAAGCCGGCGGGGATGCTGGTGCACCCTGCGGGGGGCACCTTCGTCTGGTCCTTGATCGCGCTGGCTCGTATGGCGCGACCGGGTGTCCACCTGCACCTGGTGCACCGTCTGGATCGCGACACCTCCGGGGTGGTGGTGCTCGCCAAGGATCCCGAGGCCAACCGGCTGCTCAAGGAGGCCTTCCACCTGCAGGCCGCCGACAAGGTCTACTGGACGGTCTGTCGCGGGGCCCCCGCTTGGCCCACGCTTCTGGTTGACGCCCCCATCGGCGACGACACCGACAGCGAGGTTCGCGTCCGCATGGGTGTTCGGCCCGACGGCCAGGCAGCCCGCACCCGCCTGTTCGTGCTGGCTCGTTGGGCCGACCGCGCCCTGGTGGCGGCTCACCCGCGCACAGGCCGCACCCACCAGATCCGGCTGCACCTCGAGCACGCCGGTCACCCCATCTTCGGGGATCGCCTCTACGGTCAGCCGGACGAGGTGTTCCTGCACACCCTCGAGCACGGCATCGACGCTTGGGCCCTGGAACGGCTGGGCTGGCCTCGCCACGCGCTGCACGCCCGGATCCTTCGCATTCCCCACCCCGACGGCCACGGGATCGAGATCCGCGCACCGCTACCCGCCGACATGGCGGTGATGCTGCCCGGGCTGGGCGACGCCTAGCAGCGTCGCCGGCGGCCGAGTATCAGGCTCGCGGCCACGGCCAGGATCACGGGCAGCCAGGGCACCCGCCGGCCCCCGGAGTCGCAGCCCGTCGTCGCGCGCTGGAAGCTGCCGACGGTGGTGTCGCCGTGGTCCAGCTCCGGGTCGTTGCTCGGGATCTCGCTGCCTTCCTCCTCGCGCTCCTCGTCGTCGTCCCACCAGCCGGTGTCTCCGAGCTCCTCTTCCTCCTCCTGTGTCTCCTCCTGCTCCTGCTCCTGCTCCTGCTCCTCCTC
>CAZHIK010000328.1:0-8989 GCA_964532635.1 uncultured Enterobacterales bacterium | reverse complement strand
GATCAGCGCGGCGTGCTGGAGCACTTCCAGGGCGAAACCCACCGGGTCTTCGGCCCCAAAGCGGGCCTGCCGGGCCACGCCATCACCGCGCTGATCGAGCGCCAGGATGGTAGCCTCTGGGTCGGCACCCGCGGGGGCGGGGCGGCCGTCCTCGAGGGTGGGAGCTTCGACCGCCTGACCACCGAGCACGGCCTCATCAACGACAACATCAACGGCCTGTACGAGGCGGGCAGCGGCGCGCTGTGGCTGTGCACCTCCGAGGGCCTGAGCCGCTTGGCCGACGGCCGGGTCGCCTCCATCGGTCGAGAGCAGGGGCTGCATGCCGGCGCCATCTACGATGCGCTCGAAGACCGCCTGGGCACTCTGTGGCTCTCCACGGACGAGGGCGTGGTGGCCCTGGACCGCACCCAGGTCACCGCGCTGCTCGAGGGCCAGACAGAGACGATCCAGCCCACACTGTACGACCACACCCACGGCATGCTGACCTCCGAGAGCGCGGGCGCACACCAGCACGTGATGCTCAAGAGCGCCAGCGGCAGCAACATCTACGCGGCCACCACCCGCGGCCTCGCGGTGGTGGAGCCCGATCGGGCCTTCGCAGAGCGCCCGCCCCCCTCGGTGGCTCTCACAGGGCTCGAGGTCGATGGCGCACACATCCAGCTTCCCAACCCAGCAGACCGGCCCCTCCTGGGTCGCGGCCGCCACGACGTGGCGTTCTCGTTCCTCTCGGCCTCGAACCTCCACCCACGGGCCACCCGCTTCCGCTACCGGCTGGGGGGGCTCGAGGAGTCCTGGATCGAGACCTCCGGCTCCACCACGGTGCGCTACCCCAGCCTCGCACCAGGTCGCTACGCCTTCGAGGTCCAGGCCACCATCGACGGGACCTGGACCGGGCCCGTGACCCGGCAGAGCTTCGGCCTGGGCCGCTATCCGTGGCAGTGGACCTGGCTCTGGGCCCTGCTGGCCATCGTCTCGAGCGCAGTGGGCTCCGTGCTCTATCGCCGTAGGGTGAAGGACGGCGCCGAGCGTCAGCGCAAGCTCGAGGCCGAGCTGGACGCCAAGGCCCGCGAGCTGCGGGACGCTGCCCTGGTCGACCCCCTCACCGGCCTGCGCAACCGCCGCTTCGTGATGGAGGTGGTGCTGCCAGAGGTCGTGTCCTTCATCAACCAGAAGGTCCAGATCCAACAGAGCGGTACCCGCCGGCGGTCCACCGCCGAGACCGGTGTCTACGGCGTCTTCCTCTTCGACGTCGACCACTTCAAGCGCATCAACGACACCCTGGGTCACGAAGCTGGCGACCGGATGCTGCAGCAGTTCAGCTACCTGCTGCGCCGCTCGGTGCGCCAGGACGACTTCGTGGTGCGCTGGGGCGGCGAGGAGTTCCTGGTGGTGCTGCGCTTCAGCGACCGCGATCACCTCGATCAGTACGCCCGACGGGTCCGTGAGCAGGTGGAGCGCACCACCTTCCTGGTGAGCGAGGCTCAGGGCGGCGCCCTCAAGAAGACCGCCTCCCTGGGCTACGTCTCGGTGCCCTTCTTCGACGAAGAGCCCAGCCTGCTCGAGTTCGAGCAGGCCCTGCTGCTGGCCGACCAGGCCCTGTACTACGCCAAGGAAGGCGGCCGGAATCGCGCGGTGCGCGCCGTCTCCACCGGCAAGCTGCCCAAGTCCACCGAGCTGCGCCAGATGGTCCGCTCCCTCGACTGGGCCATCGAGAACGGCTTCGTCCGCCTCGAGACCTTCGCCTCGAAGGACTAGCTGCGTCGAGGGCTGGCGTAGCGTTGGAGTTGCGAGATCGTACCGACGAGCGAAGCTCGCGGCACATCACGCGGTAGGCTGCCGGAATGGGGGCGCGGCGTGGGGCAACGTCGGCGCCGCTCGGCTCTGGCCTGCCGGTCGGTGTGTCCCCCTGCGGACCCGCCTGGTTCGGGGTGTCGGTGGCTGCCGCGGTCGAGCGCAGCGGGCGTCGTGGACGTGGCGGTGTTTTCGGAAGAAACAATCCGCAGCGAGGAGCGGCGAGCAGCTCACCACGGGCTTCGCCGAGCGAGGACGTTTCTGGAGGAAACAACCCCACGGTCCAGCCCGCGGAGCGACACCGGCGAGGTTGGCTGGGAGCGACGAGGGACGATGAGGTGCGTGGAGCCCGAGGCGGGGACTGCACGGAGAAGGCCAGCGTGTCTCTCCGGGCATGGCGCGGTGTCGCGTCGCCGAGGCGACAGAGCCCAACCGAGCCGAGGGCGCAGGGTGCCGAAGAGGAGCGAGGAGCGTCAGCGGAGGGGAGCCCACCGCGGTAGGTCCACGGCGATCTCTGTGGATCTGGAGCGGCTAGGCTGGTCGAGGGCGGATCGGGTGGTGGGGGCCAGCGGTTGTGGTGGGTGGTTGGGAAGCGGAACAGCGGAGCGCCGCCGAGCGAGGGGGGCGCGGCCTGGTGCCAATTCTGGTTACGTGCCGGCCATGCCCTCTCCCCCGCTCCGCGCCCTGCTGGCCTCCCTGCTCGCTGTGATCACAGCGTGCTCGGACCCGCTAGCACCGGAGCCCGCTGCGGCCGTCCAGCCGCCCACCCTGGCCAGCCTGGCCCCAGCCCTCACCCACATGCTCTTCGCCATGGACCTTGGCGAGCAGGTGGTGGGCGTGTCCCGCTACTGCTCGCTACCCGACGGCGTGGAGCGCCCAGTGCTCGGGGATGCCCTGACCGTCAGCACCGAGGCCGTACTCGCCGCCGGCCCCGACGTGCTGCTGATCCAGAGCGATCCCACCAAGTACGCGCCCCTACAGCAACTCGATCCCGGCCTCCTGGTGGAACACTTCAGCGTCGAGACCACCGCCGACATCGTCGATACCTTGCGCCGACTGGGGCGCCTTGCGGGCCACCAGGAGCGGGGTGAGCTGCACTCCTTCGCCTTGGCCGAAGGCTTGGCCGAGCTGCGGGCTCAGGCCGAGGGCCTCGAACGACCCCGGGTGCTGTTCGTGATGGGCTCGGAGAAGCCGGGCAGCGCTGGCCGCGGCAGCTTCGTACACGAGCTGATCGAGCTGGCCGGGGGCGAGAACGTCGCGGGCGATCTCGAGGGCTGGCCCACCCTGAGCCTCGAGTACGTCCTGGCAGCCCAGCCCGAGGTGCTGATCTGCTGGACTTCTCCCCAAGACGCCGAGCGGGATCGGGAGCGGTGGCTATCCCTCGAGGATCTCCCCGCGGCCCGCGACGGCCGGGTGCACGTGGTCACCGAGACCACCTGGACACTACCCACCCCCATGCTGCTCGAGCACGCCCGACAGCTCCGCTCCTGGATCCACCCCTCCGATGGCTGACCGCAAGCCCCTCACAGCGGGTCGCCTGGCCGCCACGTTCCTGGGACTGCTGCTCCTGGTGGCCCTGATCTGGCTGGCCTGCACAATGGTGGGCCGCTACCAGCTCACCGAGCAGGTCTGGCGCTTCCGGGCGGTGCGGGTCTTCGCCGCCGGGCTCATCGGGTTGTCACTGGCCAGCGGCGGGCTCGCGCTGCAGGGCCTGGTGCGCAATCCCCTGGCCGAGCCCTACATCCTGGGCATCTCCAGCGGCGCGGGGGTAGGCGTCCTCCTGGGCCGGGCCCTCGCGATGGACGATCTGCTACCACGCTGGCTCACCGAGCCCGGCCTCGCCATGGCGGGCGGCCTGATCACCTGCTTCGTGGTCTGGGGCATCGCCCAGCGACGAGGGCGGCTCGATCCCTTCGTGCTGCTGCTGGCCGGCGTGATCGTCAACGTCTTCAACGGCGCGCTCATCCTGGTGCTCTTCCTGTTCGCATCCCCCGAAGACATCGCCAGCTTCATCGGCTGGGGCATGGGGCAGGTTCCCGACTGGCTCATCACCCAGCCCGGCCTGGCCTGGGCCGCCACCGCCTGCATCGCCGCTGGCTGGGGCGCACTGATGCTGCGGGGTTCGGCCTACAACGCCCTGGGGCTGGGCGATGAGGTCGCTGGCTCCATGGGGGTTCCGGTCCAACGCCTGCGGGTGGAGACCTTCGTGGTGGTCTCCCTGATGACTGCCGCTGCCGTGGCCATCGCCGGCCCGGTGGGCTTCGTGGGGCTCATCGTGCCCCACGCCTGCCGCCTGCTCTTCGGCCCCGACCATCGCGTGCTGCTGGTGGTGGCCGGGCTGCTGGGCGCGGCCTTCGTCATGCTGGCCGACACCGCCTGCCGCACGGCCGGCGAGTGGGTCGGGCTGGCCGAGATCCCCGTAGGCGTGCTGACCGCTCTGGCGGGTGGCCCCTTCTTCATCGTGCTGCTCCGGCGCCGCTTCAGGGGGCAACCGTGAGCGTCCTCGAGATCCGGGACCTCCGCTTCGGCTATGTGCCCGAGCGCCCCGTGCTGCGAGGCGTGGACCTCGACCTGGAACACGGATCCCTGTGCACGATGCTGGGGCCCAACGGCTCGGGAAAGACCACCCTGCTGCGCTGCCTGCTCGGAGAGCACCGCCCCGACGCGGGGACCATCCTGTTGGGGGGGCAGCCCCTGGAGCAGCTCGATCCGAGACAGCGCGCCCGCCAGCTGGCCTACGTACCCCAGCTGCCCTCCTCCGCCTTCGCCTTCACGGTGCGGGAGCTGGTGGCCATGGGCCGCTACGCCCACCAGGGCGCCCTGGGCCTGGCCAGCGGCCAGGACCGCGACCTGGTGCAGCGAGCCATGGAGCGCACGGGCACCCTGCGCTTCGCCGACCGCAGCCTCGGTGAGCTGTCCGGCGGTGAGGCCCAGTGCGTGATGATCGCCCGCGCCCTGGCCCAGGAGCCGCGCATCATGCTGCTCGACGAGCCCACCAGCCACCTGGATCTGCGCAACCAGCTGCTCATCACCCGGCTGGTCCGACAGCTCACCCGGGAGCAGGGCATGGCGGCCCTGGTGGTGGGACACGACATCAACCTCGCCGCCCGCCACAGCGATCGGCTGGTGTTGTTCCACAGCGGTCGCGTGGCCGCCACAGGCGCCCCCAGCGTGGTGCTCGAGGCCGAGCTGCTGCAGAGGACCTACGGGGTGGATGTGGAGCTCATCCAGGCGGGTGAGGGCCCTCCGCTGGTCCTGGCGCGGGAGCCGATGGACGCTGCCCCTGACGAATGAGATCCCCGAGGTTCTTGCCTCCGCCAGCTCCGAGCTTGAAGAGCAGGTGACAGAGCACGGTGAGGCCCACGGCCTGCACGAAGCTGAGGGCCGGCAGCCCGAAGATCTCGGGCATCAGCCAGTTCCACAGCAGCATCACCGACAGCCCCAGGGCCGCGAGCAGCACCAGGATCAGCGCCAGGCCTCCCAGCACGATGCCCACCAGCTTGTCACGGCGCATGCTACCTCCAGCCGGGCTCACGGGGCCCGGTCGAGTCTGGCCCGTATCTCGGCCGGAGGTTCCTGCCCCGAGCTGCGCTCCCAGCGCCGGCGCTCCCAGTCCTGCTCCGCCGAGGCGTAGATCCACACAGTGCCGTCGTCGGTGTTGTAGAGCCACAGCTGCTGCTGCGCGTCCCAGGCCCAGTACACGTTGAACCGAGCAGGGAAGCCCTGGGCATCCCGGTAGATCACGGCGCCGTCGGCCCCGAGGATCTCCGGCTGCCACCACGTGGCGAAGTCGCGCCCCTCAACGGCCTGGATGGGCACTCGAGCCACCAGGTCGGCCCCCGGGGCGACGAGGCCCTGGACCTGCCCAGCATGCTCGGAGCGACGGGAGGTGATCTGGGTGGGGGCCCGGACAACGGGCTCCGCAGGCTCGGGCGGGCCACCGCAGGCCAGCAGCAATGCCGGAAACGACAGGAAGCACATCGCTCGGCTCACAAGCACCTCGCGGGGTACGAACCGTGACATCACGCCCGCGGTCCGCCCATGTCCATGTATGTTAGGGGCCGCTCGAGTAACAAGCCATCACCTCTGGAGGAACGATGCGCGCTCTGATGATCCTCGCTCTGGGCCTGGCCATCGGCTGCGGTGAAAAGGTCAACGACACCGGTGAGCCCGACGGCGACGGCGACGGCTACAGCCTGACCGAAGACTGCGACGACACCAACCCGGACGTCAACCCGGGCGCCGAAGAGCGCTGCAACACCATCGACGACGACTGCGACGGCGAGATCGACGAGGAGGGCTCGGTCGGTAGCGACACCTTCTACGCCGACGCCGACGGTGACGGCTACGGCGACGAGAACAACACCATCGAGATCTGCGAGCTGCCCGACACCGGCTACGTCACCGCGCCCTACGACTGCGACGACACCCGCGCGGACGTCAACCCCACGGCCGAGGAGCTGTGCGACGACGCCGACAACGACTGCGACGGCGACATCGACGAGGACGCCTCCGACGCGACCACCTGGTACGCCGACGACGACAACGACGGCTACGGCGACGAGGACGACGAGATCGAGGCCTGCGACCAGCCCGATGGCTACGTCGACAACGACCAGGACTGCGACGACACCGACGCTGGCCGCAGCCCCGAAGTCGAGGAGTACTGCGACGACATCGACAACAACTGCGACGGCCACATCGACGAGGACAGCGCCGTGGACGCGCTGACCTGGTACGGCGACGACGACGAGGACGGCTACGGCAACCCCTCGGCCACCACCACCGCCTGCGACCAGCCCGATGGCTACGTCGAAAACGGCGACGACTGCGCCGACAACGACGCCGCAGTCAACCCCGACGCCGACGAGCTGTGCGACAACACCGACAACAACTGTGACGGCGAGATCGACGAGGACGGGGCCATCGACGCGGCCACCTGGTACACCGACGCCGACGGCGATGGCGTGGGCGATCCCTCCAGCTCCACGCTGGCCTGCGACCAGCCCTCGGGCACCGTCAGCAACGACGACGACTGCGACGACACCTACGCCGGCATCAACCCCGCTGCCACCGAGTTCTGCGACGGCATCGACAACGACTGCGACGGCTCGGCCGACGCGGCCAACCTGATCACCGTGGACGGCACCTCCAACTGGGGCTCCATCGGCCAGGCGGTGTTCAATGCCTCGGCGGGCAGTAGCATCATGGTCTGCGACGGCACCTACGTGGAGAACGTCGAGATCGACAAGGACATCACCATCGAGTCCCTGAACGGCTCGGGCTCGAGCACCATCGACGGTGACGGCTCCGGCCCCTGCATCGACGTCCAGAGCGGCTCGGCCGAGATCAGCGGCTTCACCCTCACCGACGGCGCGGGCGGCGCCCACCCCGACTACCTGGCCTCGGTCGTGGGCGGCGGCATGATGGTGCTCACCACCGACTCCGTTGTGCTCGACGACATGATCTTCCAGGCCAACGAGGCCGACTACGGCGCGGGCCTGTTCGGCACCGAAGGCTGCAACCTCACCATCACCAACAGCATCTTCGACCTGAACGACGCCACCAACTCCGGCGGCGGCGCCTACTTCTGGGACTGCACCGTCAGCCTCGACACCGTCACCGCCGAGGACAACCTGGCGGCCTGGGGCGGCGCCTACTTCGTGGACGGGGGCAGCCTCGACCTGAACCTCTGCCTCATCGACGACAACCTGGCGTCCACCGACGGCGGCGGCATCTACGTCACCACCGAAGCCGAGGTCACAGCCTCGGCCGACACGGAGATCACCGCCAACTCCGCCACAGAGTGGGGCGGCGGCGTGGTGCTCTACACCGGCGCCAGCTGGACCGGCGGCTGGGTCTACGACAACGAGGCCGATCTGGGCGGTGGTTTCTTCTCGTACACCGACGGCACGGCCGACAACGAGATCGATGATCTGCTGTGCGAAGACAACAGCGCAGACAGCTACGGCGGCTGCGGCTACGTCTACGGCGACCTCACCATCACCAGCTCCGAGTTCTACTCCAACAGCACCTTCTGGGGCGGTGCGCTGTTCCTGGACGCCTCCATCACCTACCTCAGCACCAGCGTGGTGGAAGACAACATCGTCAACTACAACGGTGGCGGAGTCTACGTCTACGATGACAGCCAGCTGTGGTCGGTCAACTCCGACTGGGGCACCGGCAGCACCGACAACGACCCCGACGATGTCTACGTCCTGGGCGGCTCGAACGCCTACACCGGCTACGGCACCGGCGAGACCTTCAGCTGCTCCGACGTGCTGGGCACCTGTAGCTAGCCTCTCCCCCTCCTGCTGGACCCAGGCTCGCGGGCGTCAGCCCGTGGGTCCGGTCCCCATCCGCCCCACCACGGACTCGCTGTTGGAGCGGTGTCCCTGCACGTCCCGGACCTGGAATACGAACCGGTGCACATCGGCTACACCGCAGGCCACCTCGATGTGTTCGGCCTGGGCCGAGCCCCAGCACTGGCCGTCGCCCTCGCAGACCAGGGCAATGGCGGCTACGGTCTGACCTCCACCATCGAGCACCACCACCCCTTCCTCGTTGTAGGACTCGATGGTCTCGGTGCCTTGGGGATCGTCGGTCGTGGCCTTGAAGCCCCACCACTGGCCGGCGTCATCCACCGGGTAGCACCACGCGTCGGCCGACTCGACCACCGGGCTGACACCGTCGCTGTAGGGCTCGTCGGAGTCGCGATCGTCGGTGTCGCCCACCCAGATCTCGTCAGGGCCGGGGGGATCGCCGCTGAAGGAGAGGTAGCCTGGAGGCCCCCAGCAGGCGGCCAACGGAAGCGCGACAGCGACGGCGAGCAGGCGACGCATGGGTCCTCCGGGAGACCCACAGCGTAGCGGATGGATCGCCCAGGCGGGAGGACAGAGGCGAGCCGCACCGGCCTCGAGCTCCGACTCACCACCGTGAAACGCCGGCTTCCGCCCACCGCGCCCTGCAGGGATGACCAAGAGTTGACGCTGGGACCGCCCACCGTCCACGGGCCGTTCCAGCCTGGGAGGAGTATCCTTGTCCACCCCCCGGGAGGTCCCATGCCCCTTCCGAAGCTGCTTCGTTCCTTCGAGCCCGACTGGGCGCCCCTGAGGGAGATCGGCCGCGCCCTGCGCAGCCCCGAGGGACAGATCCTGCTCTGCGCCGTCTGCCTGTTCGCACTGCGCCCCACGCTGAT
>CAZHIK010000327.1:0-8994 GCA_964532635.1 uncultured Enterobacterales bacterium | reverse complement strand
ATGATGGCCACGGCCGAGCTCTCCGGCCTCACGGTGCGGGATGCGATCCTCTCCGGTGTGCACGTGGCCTCGGGCCAGCCAGTGCTGCGGGACATGGTGGTGGAGCGCTCCGGCTACGTCGGGCTCTGGATCTCCCACACCGGCGCCGGCCTGATGGACCTCGAGCTCGACGGACTGCTCGTCCACGACATCCTGGTGGAGGGGATGGCGCTGTTCGGAGGCGCCACCGGCGTGCTGGTGCGCGACAGCGTGGTCCGTGACAACCGGGCCGCCGACCACGGGTTTGGCGGCTATGGGATTCAGGCCACCAGCGGATCCGAGCTCGTGCTCGAGGGCATCGAGATCGCCGGCAACGATGGCATGGGGATGATGGTGGCCGATCTGGGGACCGAGGTCACCATGCGCGACAGCGTCGTCAGCGACTCGCACCCGCAGGCGAACGGCGAGGCGGGCTACGGTGTCCAGGTCTCCGACGGCGCCACCTTCACCGCGGAAGACAGCGACTTCGTCGCCAACTACGGCTCGGCGCTGAGGGGGGCCGATGCGGGTAGCTCGGTGACGCTGCGCCGCTGCTCTCTTCGCGACAGCTGGGCTCAGTCAGAGGCCACGTCCACAGTCGGCCTGGACCTCTCCGACGGCGTCACCGCGCTGGTCGAGCAGTGCGAGATCTCGGGCACTGTCGGTGCCGGGGTCCTCGTCTACGGCGAGCAGACCACGGTCAGCCTCGTCGAACCTCTGGTCCGCGACATCCAGCCGGACATGGTGTGGTTCTCCGGCTACTGCGTGGACGTCTTCGAGGGGGGCAGCCTCGAGGTGGAGGGAGGCAGCCTCGAGCGCTGTCTGTCCCTGGGAGTCCTCGCCACCGGCGAGGGGACACAGGTCCGACTCGATGGGCTCTCGGTCTCCGACATCCAGATGGCGCCGGGATTCCAGGGGGCCGTGGGGGCGGGAATCACGGCTCAGGTGGGTGCCTTCCTCGAGGCCACCGACGTCGTGGTCGAAGACATCGCGGGCCCGGGCCTGTACGTCGCCGCGGACGACGCGCTGCTGCGCTGTGCCCGCTGCACCCTGCGCGGGAACCGGTTCGCCGGCGCGGTGGTCGCTGGCGATGGCGTCCTGGAGATCACCTCCTCCGACATCGCGGGCTCCCAGGAGAGTGTCAACCTGGGGGGTGGGACTGGCGTCTACGCGGGCGCTTGGGTGGGCTACGGCCCCCCCAGCCTGGTGCTGACCGACAGCACCCTCGAGGACCACGCCGTGGCCCACGTCTACCTCGGCGTCGAGGGCAGCTACGAGGTCTTCGGCAACACCCTGGCCAGCGCCACGGGGGTCCCCCACGGCGTGACCACCCGCTGTGGAGACGCCGTCTACGCCTCGGATGTGAGCGAGTGGGACGGCAGCTCGGGCCTGCGGCTGCAGTCCAACATCATCACCGACAACCAGGGCGCCGGGCTCTTCCTCGACAACGCCTCCGCGTTGCTCGAGGGCAACACCTGGTCGAACAACGGCGTCGATGTCCAGGTGCAGGGCGATGACTGCTCCGAGGCGTCGGAGGGCTACGAAGAGGTGGAGACCACGGACATCTGTCCGATGTGGGACTATCCAGCGTGCGACCTCGACTTCTCCCTCGTCATGATGGTCGAGCAGATCGAGGCCCGGATGCCTCCGCCGGCCATCGCGCCCCACACCTCCCCCAAGGGGGCGCAGGCCCGTCCGGTAGATCGCCGATTGTGGTAGTGTCATAGGGCATTTTCAGCCCATCAAAGGAACGCATCATGCCCGTGGTTCTGCTCGTCGGTCTCGTCCTTCCTGGCGCCGTCCTGGCCCAGGGTTCCTCCCCTGACTTCTCTGTGTGCGACGCCTACTCCGGTCAAGCCAACGGCCTGTGCCACGCGGCCCTGGCCGTCGGCTGCGACGACCCCGCGGAGGCCGAGAGCAACGCCTGCGTGAAGATCGAGGAGAAGTGGCTCGATCGGGTGGACGACGCCCCGCCATGGATCGAGGTCGAAGAACCGTTCCTGCTCTACACCGACTGCGGCCAGCCGGTCTGCAACTACCCCGACCCGGTCTACCCCGACCTGCCCCTGTGCACCGACCAGGCCGCCGGAGATGGCTGCAGCGTCGAGGGTCCCGTCTGTCTCATGTACGAAGCCTGTGACACCTACCTGGTCTGCGCCGAGTCCGATCCCAAGACCGACGAGGAGGGGAACCCGGTCTGCGCGATCTCCACGGCCGAAGCCAAGCGTGACATCCACTACCTCGAGCCCACCGAGGTCCAGGCGGTCGCGACCCAGCTGCTGGACACCCGCCTGGCGACCTACGAGTACAAGGACAGCCACCACGGCGAAGGCCCTCGGCTCGGCTTCATCATCGAGGACGTCGCCCCCAGCCACTCGGTCCTGGACGAGGGCCACGTGGACCTGTATGGCTACACCAGCATGGCGGTCGCTGCCCTGCAGATGCAGCAGCAGCGCATCGAGCAGCTGGAGCGGGAGGTCGAGGCATTGAAGGTGCTGTTGACGGAGCAGAGCGACGAGTAGCCGCCGGCCTCACGATCCCCCCCCCCCGATTCCGAGATAGAACCGGGAGCATGAACCGCCGCTCCCAGCGCTTGCTCGCCATCGCCCTCGGCCTGCTCACCCTGCTGGTGGTGGCCGAGCTGTCCCTGCGTGCGGTGGGCTGGCTGCAGCGGCCTCGGGCCAGCGGCGGTGAGCAGGGTGCGCGCACCGTGCTCACCATCGGCGACTCCTACACCTACTGCCCCGGGGTGCCACCCTCGGAGTCCTGGCCCAGCCAGCTGCAGCGGCTGCTCGACGAGCGCGAGCCTGGCGCGTGGCGGGTGGTCAACCGAGGGGCCAACGGGCAGAACACCTCCACCATGCTCTCCGAGCTGCCCACCAACCTGGCGGACTACCAGCCCGACGTGGTGGTGCTGATGACCGGCGGCGCCAACACCTGGGACCTGCGGGGCTACAGACGCCACGTCGAGGGCGACAGCTTCGGCTCGCGGGCCATGGACGCGCTGCTGCGCATCCGCCTGGTCAAGCTCGCGGTGCTGGTCTTCGGCGATCCCGCCATGCCCGGAGCCGACAGCCTCGAGCCCCTCGAGCCGCCCGACCCCTCCCAGGGCGGCTC
This sequence comes from uncultured Enterobacterales bacterium, assembly GCA_964532635.1. GTDB lineage: Bacteria > Myxococcota_A > UBA796 > UBA796 > JAFGLY01 > CALDOK01. Next base: position 5,859 of record CAZHIK010000327.1, on the reverse strand, counting down.
GGCCGACGGGAGTCCGCCGGTGGAGGATCCGGGCGCCGACAGCTGCGTCGAAGACGCCTGGGAGCTGTTCGAGGCGGGCAAGCCCCTGGTGGACGCGGCCGAGTACGACGCGGCGGTGGAGCTGTTCACACAAGCCCTCGAGCTCAGCCCCGACTGCGCCGAGATGTACAGCTCGGTGGGCCTGGTCTACATCGAGATCCACCGCATGGACGAAGCCGACCAGCTCATCCAGCAGGCCATCGAGATGGACCCGGGCAAAGCCGTCTACTACGGCCTGATGGCCCGCGTGCACCAGACCCGGCGGGAGATGAGCAGCGCCAGCCGCGCCCTGGTGGCGGGCCTGGCCACCCCTGACTCGGAGCGCAACCGCTACGAGAAGCCCAGGCTGCTGGCCCAGCTGCTGTCCGTGGTGGGCGACCAGGGCTCGCCTCCCTGGCACGAAGCCCGCAACTTGCTGACCGAGCAGGCCGTCGATCGGCCGGACATGGAGCGCTGGCTCAGCGAGTACGAGGGCTACGGTGCGCAGCGCGAGGGCATCGTGAAGTGGGCGGCCGACGACATCAGCTCCGCCGTGGTGGCCGCCCAGGCAGCGGACGCCGAGGTGATCCTGATGTCCTACCCCCTGCGCCACCCCCGCGACTGGTTCGACCTGTTCGAGGAGCTGGCCCAGGAGCTACAGGTGCACTTCGTCGACAACCTGCGCAGCTTCGAGCGGCTGCAAGATCGCCGCGCCTACTTCCAGCAGGACGGCCACTGCAACGAGCGGGGCAACGCCCGCGTGGCCGACAACGTGCTGTACGGCCTGCAACAGCTCAGCGACCCGCGACCGTCTCCGCCCGGCGCCGGCGATCGGCCGCCTCCGGGGGATCGCCCGCCGCCGGGCGACCATCGACCACCTCCAGCCGGCGATCGTCCCCCGCCTCCGCCCCGCGGCACGCGCTAGCGCTGGACTCGCCCACCCGGTTGTCCTCGATTCGGTGGGAGGGGTCGTGGGGGATCTCGAGGCCGCCTACGCAGCTGGTCAGCTCGTTGCCGCTCACCTGCAGGTCTCGGGAGCCCTGGGCCACGCTGATGCCTTTGTAGCCGTCGATGAAACGATTCTGGACGATGCGGTGGCCCTCCACCGGCGCTCGGGCCCACACCGCGTAGTCCCACTGGTGCTCCACCTGGTTGCCCTCGATCCACCAGCTCTGGCTGCCGTCGTCCAGCAGCAGGAAGGTGCCGTCGCGGTAGCTGTCGTTGCCCCGCACGACGCTGCTGGCCATTCGCCCCTGGATGGCGGTGGCGTTGCCCTCGAAGTGGTTGCTCGCGATCTGGGCGCTGTCGGTCTCGATCTCCAGGGCCACCAGGTTGCGCAGGAAGCTGCAGCCTTGCACGGTGGGCCGTGGGCTCTCCAGCCACAGGGCGGACCGAGTGGGCAGCAAGCGGCCATCGGCCTCGGTGCGGATGGCGCCGCCCAGCTGAACCGTGCTGTCCTCCATGCGCAGCGAGGTGTCCCGAGAGACGTGGATGTGGTAGCCGGCGTTGGGGTCCGGGGCGGTGATCAAGCTGTCGGCCAGCACCTCGAGGGTGGCGCCGCGCTCGATCTCCACCCGGGCGGCGCGGCCCGTGGCGGGATCGGGTGCCAGGATCAGGGTGGCGCCGTCGAGCCGCAGCGTGCCCACCACGCTCAGGTCGCCCCGCTGGATCACCACCTCGTCGGTGAGCACCAGCTCGCCCTCGACGCTGCGCAGGCCCAGCTCCCGCTCGGGTTCGGGCACGGGCCTGGGCTCCGTACGAGGCGGTACTGGATCGCGCTCCAGGGGCTGCAGGCAGGCGGGACTGGAGGGGTCGAAGGCCGCGTTGGCGGTGGCCGGGGCCGGGTTGAGCACCACGGTGGACAGGCGTGCCGGGCAGGTGGCCACCTTGACCGTGGCGTTGGCGGTGTCCAGCGTGAGGTACAGCTGGGTGAGCTGCTCGGGGCTCAGGCGCACGTCCACCGGCACCCGGGCGTCCACCAGCCAGTAGCCCTGCTCGTTGGCTGCGGGTTCCGGATGGTCGCTGGAGATGGGCAGCTGGGCGAAGCCCTCGGGCAGCCCGGGTGCGTTCAGGGACAGGCCACCTCTCCCGCTGCCGGCGAACCACCACAGCTGGTAGGCCACCTCGCGCACGTGCAGGCCTTCGGCCGGGGCCTCCATCACGCTGTCGAAGGCCACGACATCCCCGCAGAGTCGGTTCTCGGGCTTGGGCGGCGGGATCGTGCTCATGCTGCCGAGGTCCTGGCGGGTGCTGGTCACCCTTCCGAAGGTGGTGCCGTCCTCGGGCACCGCCTCGCGCAGGTAGAGCACCAGCGGGGTGTCGGTCTGGGCGGAAGGCGGCATGGGCTCCTGCGAGGAGCATCCGGACAGCACGAGGATCGCGTGGGCGACGACTTGCATGGGCACCGAGTCCGCCTCGGAGGGGCGTGGCCCTGCGAATATACCGCATCTCGCGCAGCTTTTCGTACGGTGGCTCGGCGAACTCGAGCCGGACGTCGAGCACGGGCCGCCGAAGTGATAGACAGGCTCCCTCTGGAGGCTCCATGACGGATCGAGCGCGAGAGCTGGTCGAAGAGAACGAGCACCTGCGCACCCAGGTCGCTCGCCTGGAGGCCGAGCTCGCTCAGCGCGAGGATCCGCGGGGCTCCGCGGAGCAGGGCGTGCTGCTGGGCAGCGCGGGCCAGACGCCGGTCGAGGCGCTCATGGACACTATCCAGGACGTGTTCTGGATCACCGAGTGGGACAGCCACGCTACGGTCTACGCCAGCCCGGCCTTCGAGCGCATCTGGGGGGTCTCCCTCGAGGCGCTGTACGCAGATCCTCGCAGCTGGGCCGACGCCATCCACCCCGACGACCGGGAGCGGACCTGGGCCGAGTTCGTACAGCTGGACGAGCAGGGTGAGTTCGATGCGGTGTACCGGATCGTGCGCCAGGACGGATCCCTGCGTTGGATCCACGACCGGGCGCGCCCGTACAGGCGCCCCGACGGGAGCATCACCCACGTGCTGGGCACCGCCCGGGACATCACGGCCCGCCGCCGGGCCGAGCAGGAGGCACAGGAGCAAGCCGCCTTCGCCGAGCGGATACTGGACGCCTCGGCCCTGTCCACCTGGATCTCCGACGAGCACGGCACCGCCATCCGCGTCAACAGCGCCTGCCTCGAGTTCTTCGGTGCCGCCGCCGAGGAGGTGCTGGGTAAGTACAACCTGTTCCAGGACCGGGTACTCCTCGAGGCGGGGCTGATGCCCGTGATCCGGCGGGTGTTCGAGCAGGGAGAAGTGGCCAACGTCGTGCTCGACTACGACTTCGCCGAGGTAGACCACGTGGACGTGGCCAACGCCACCCACAAGGTCGTCAACTCCATCTTCACGCCGGTGCTGGGCTCCGACGGTCGGGTCACCAACGTGATCGTCCAGACCATCGACATGACCGAGAACCGCCGGGCCGCCGAGGCCCTGGCCCGCAGCGAGTCCCTGCACCGGACCACCATCGATGCCGTGCAGGATCCCCTGCACGTGGTGGACCGGGACCTTCGCCTGAAGGTCATCAACAAGAGCTGTCTGGGCTGGTGCGAGCGGCTGGGCTTCGAAGGCGAGGTGTTGGGCCGTCGGCTCACCGAGGTCTTCGGATTCCTGAACGACGAGGCCCTGGCCTGCTACCGTACGGTGCTGGACGACGGCCAGCCGGTGTCCGCGGTCGATGAGTTCACACTGCAGGGCACGCGGCACATCTCCGAAGTCCAGGTGGTGCCGGTGCGAGAGGGGGACACCGTCACGGGGGCCCTGACCATCGTCCGGGACATCACCGCCCAGCGGGAGGCGCAGGAGCAGGCCCGGCAGGCCCAGAAGATGCAGGCGGTGGGGCGGCTGGCAGGAGGCATGGCCCACGACTTCAACAACCTGCTGTCCGGCATCATGGGCTTCGCCTCCCTGCTGCGGGCCGATCTGGGCGTGGATGATCCCCATACGTCCGATGTGGACGAGATCCTGGGGCTCTGTCGGCGGGCGCGAGACCTCACGCAGAACCTGCTGGGCTTCGCCCGCATGGGCAAGTACCGAAAGGTGAGCCTCGACCTGAACGAGACCATCCGCCATGTGCAGCGTCTCCTGCAGCGCACCATGCCGAAGGGCATCCAGCTGGTGGTCCAACCGGCGCAGGCCACCCCCCCAACCATCGAGGGCGATCCGGGGCAGCTCGAGCAGGTGCTCATGAACCTGTGCATCAACGCGATCGATGCCATGGGTGAGAGGGGCACACTGACCATCACGACCCGCGTGATCGATCCGGACCCGGAGCAGGGAGCGGACGCACTTCGGGTGGAGCTGTCGGTGGCCGACACCGGTGTGGGGATGGACCCCGAGGTCATCGAGCGCGCCTTCGAACCATTCTTCACCACCAAGCCCCAGGGCAAGGGCACGGGCTTGGGGCTGGCCATGGTCTACGGCACGGTGGACAACCACGGCGGCACGGTGCGCCTGGAGAGCGTGCCGGGTGAGGGGACGGAGGTCACGTTGTCCCTGCCGGGCGTGGGCGCGCAGCCCGCTCCCAGCCGCCCAAGGCGAGCCGTGCCCGTGGGTCCCCGCGGTGAGGGCACGGTGCTGGTGGTCGATGACGAGGTCATGGTGCGCCGGGCCGTCGGCCGTAGCCTGCGGCTGCTCGGATACCGCGTTCTGCAGGCGGCCCACGGAGTCGAGGCCCTCGAGATCGATGCGAACGATCCTGCCGACCTGGTGGTGCTGGACATGGCGATGCCCGTGATGGATGGGCCGGAGACCTTCCGGGCCCTGCGTGCACGTCGGAGCGACCTGCCGGTGCTGCTCTGCTCTGGCTACGCTGCCGACAGCGTGGCCGCGGAGCTGCTGGTCGAGCCCCGGGTGGACTTCCTGCAGAAGCCCTTCGAGCTGTCGGTCCTGGCCGCGGCGGTGGAGCGGGGTCTGATGGGCGGGGAGCACTGACCGGGTCGTCGGCCTACTCCCCCGCTTCCTCCACCTTCTCCACCTGCCCGCGCACCAGCGGCACGTTCTGGATCGCGCGCATGGTGGTGTGCAGCTCGTCGAGAGCGACGTTCAGGGCCCGCATCGTCTCGGGCAGCTGCTGCAGGGTGCCGTCGAGGCTGCCGGTGGTCTGTGCCACAGCGTCCACGCCCTTGCCGAGCTGCTCCGTGGCGCCCGCGATGTCGCGGCTCATGGTCTCGATGCTGGCGGTGGCAGTGGAGATGTCCAGGGCGGCCTTGTCCAGGTTGGCCACCATGGCATCGACCTGGATGAGGGTGGCTTCGCCCTTGTTCACCAGGCCGTCTTCCTTCAGCAGCCGCCCCACGCTCCCCTTGCCGGCCGCCAGGTCGTTGGTGATGGTCTGCAGCGAAGCGATGAGCTCGGGCAGCTCACCCTGCCCCAGGTGCAGCTGGCTGCTGACCTGCTCGATGTCCTCGAGCACGGCCTGCAGGCGCTCCAGGGTGTCGATCAGGTCGAGGTCCTGCAGCACCTGGATGGGGTCGACGTTCTCGCCCGACACCAGGGTGCCGCCGTCGGGCATCACCGCGGCAGCGGGGCTGCCCGCCTCGATCTCGATCACCTTGCCGCTCATGGTCATGCGGGCCTGGCCCACCGAGTCCACCAGCACGAACTCGCTGTACTCCTCGTCGACCTCCAGCAGCAGCTCCACCTTGCGCTCGGCGGTGAGGCTGGTCTTGGCGACGTGCCCCACCTTCATGCCCGCCACCATGACGTCCACCCCGGGGGTGATGCCGCGGCCGCTGTCCAGCACCAGGCGGTAGCTGAGCTTGGGCACGAACCAACCGCTGCCGAACCCCGCCAGGGCCACCAGGGCCACGAGCCCGATC
>CAZHIK010000326.1:0-8995 GCA_964532635.1 uncultured Enterobacterales bacterium | reverse complement strand
CGCGCGGCGGGGGCGGCGCCGCGGCGGGGGGGGGGGGGGAGGCGGCGGCCCGCGACGGCGCCACCAGGGCGGCGGCGGCGGCGGCGGCGGCCCGTCCCTGTCCCAGCGCGGTGGATCGCTGGGATCGTCGGTGGTGCCTCCGTCGTCTACGGGGTCTTCGGTGACGGGGTCCTCGTCGACGCTGGGATCGTCGCCCGGGTCCACGTCGAAGAATTCGTCCAGTGGGTCTGTCGCCGCGTCGTCGTCCTCGTTCACCACCGGGTCCTCGTTGACCGCGGTGTCGCCAGCGTCGCCGGTGTCCACGGGATCGCCGGTGTCGCCGGTGTCCACCGGATCGCCGGTGTCGCCTGCGTCACCGCTGTCCACGGGGTCGGCGCCGTCTCCATCCGGTGTGCCCAGGTCCGTGCCGGGCGGCACGACCACGGACAGCTCGGCGGCATCGAGGGTCACCCGCTCCCCGGTGTCTGGGTGCACGAACTGCAGGGTGTCGCTGTCGATGGTCTTCTCCCACTTCCACCAGGTCCCGCGGGCGTGGGCCATGAAGGTGTTCGAGCCGTCGACGCGCACGAAGCACTCCGCGTAGGCGTCACCCGAGGCGATGTGCTTGGTGGTCCCCTCCAGCGCGTGAATCCTGGGGCGGTTGTCGGGCGTCGGGAGGTGGACCTGATCGTCCTCGCCGGGCAGGTCCGCTTCGGTGGCTGGCCGGCTGCGATCGCAGTCCCAGTGGGAGAGGATGAGATCGATGTGTCGCTGGTAGACCTTGGCGCCGGAGAAGTTGTAGCGCATGATGCTGTTCTTCTCGCCGATCAGCCTGTAGCGATCGACGCTGGAGCCGTACTCGTCGTGCAGGCCCAGCAGGTGGCCCACCTCGTGGCTGGCGATCCACTGGCTGGTGCTGCTGTACCAGTTGTAGGCGTTGGCCCGGCCGGAGCCACTGCGGACGTTCACCGATACGTCCTGGCCCGACTCCACGAACTGGACGTCGAGGTGGAGCTTGTCCCCCGACCAGAACTTCTCGATCTCCTTCTCCCAGTTGGCCTCCCTCGAGGAGCTGCGGGAGCCCTTCAGTCGGATCTTCAGGGTGACGCGCGTGATCCCGTCCGGGGTCTTGAGCATGGTGTAGGCGATGTTCTGGCCGTACTTGTCGTCGCCGGACCAGCGCTTGACGGTCGCCACCCGCCCCAGCCCGTCCCACTCCTTGTCGGTGTTGTCGCCGATGCCATCGCAGTCCGAGTCCAGCCACTCGGTCTCATCGTTGGGGAAGGCGTCCACGGCGTCACCCACCCCGTCGCCGTCGCTGTCCTTGCTGACGCGCTCGTCGTTGGGGAAGGGATCCTTGTCGTTGCGCACCCCGTCGCCATCGTTGTCGCCCCGAGCGTGGTCATAGCTGTTGCGGTCCACCACGTCCGGGATGGGGTTCATGGGGGCCGGTCGGTCCGCGACCTGCTGCAGGTCCGACACGGGGCTGCCGGGGGCTACGGGGATGCAGCCTTCTCGGGCCTGGGCGAGGCTCGGCAGGCCCGCCGCGGCGAGCAGCACCAGGATGCCGATGCAGGGCTGGTTGTTCATGGCGCACCCGCGGGCAGGTGTGAGTCCAGCCATCGCTGGACCTGCACCAGGCGCCTGTTGTCGGGCAGATCGTTCGCCCACTCCCAGATGCTGGACTCGGCGCCGTTGAGCCGCACGCCCAGGTAGGCGCGGCTCTCACCGGAGATCGCGATGCGGTCCTCCACACGCTGCTCCCAGACCTCCAGGCCCATCAGCATGGCCAGCAGGGCCTGTACGTCGGTCGCCTCCAGGCGGGTGCGGGTGATCACCGGGGGCTGGTCCACCGGCTGCACGTCGGTGCGGGTCAGCACGCCGCTGGAGGAGAGCTGGAAGAGGGGACCACCGTACAGGGGGTGGACGTCGTCCAGCACCAGCGTCAGGCCGGCCCGTCCAGGGTCGCCGGCCATGGCCTCGGTGATGGCCTGCTCCACGGGGTGGTCGTAGTCGGCCAGGCTCGGCGGTGTCAGCAGCATCAGCACGATGAGGGCGAATACAGCGGGCAAGGTTCCCTCCAGGGGCGCAGGTGCGCTGTTACAACGCAAGCACCGTGCCAGGAGGGTGGCGACCGCTCAGCGTACATTTCGCGGTCTGCGGGAATATTTCGCCACGGCGTGACGATCCCAGGTGCGACGGAAAAGGGGCGGTCGCCCCGAATCAGGCCTGGGCGGGTACCTTCACCTTCCGCCACTTCCAGCGCACCTGATCGTAGTGGCCGCGCACGTCGGGGGGCTCGGCCTCGGGCTGGACGTGACCGAGGGCGTTGGTGGCCCGGGACGCCAGCAGGTAGGCGCCCGGCGCGGGGGCATCCCACCGGATGCGGAACTCGGTCCACGCGTGGCGGGCCTGGGGCTCGCTCAGATCGCGCACCGTGTGGACGGTAGTCAGGTCAGCGTCGTGCCAGCTCTCACCCCCGTCGGTGGTGACCTCCACCCTCGTGATGGCCTGGCCGCCGCCCCAGGCCCAGCCGGTCAGTTCCCAGCCGCCATCGCAGCTCTGGCAGCGCGTCAGCACGGACTTGAGGGAGATCCAGCGGGCCTGTTCCTTGACCCACCGGCCCTCCACCAGGCGCTTGTTGTTGTAGAGCACGTCGTTGTAGAAACCGCGCCAGCGCTCGGTGAGCCCGTCGATGCGACAGATCCACTTGACGTAGGCCATGGCGTAGATCCCCGGCACCACCAGGCGCACCGGGAAGCCCCGGGCTCGGGTGAGGGGCTCCTCGCAGTGGCGCAGGGCCAGGATGGCTCCGCTGTCGAGGATCTCCTGCCAGGACAGCCCGTAGTGGTACGCACCCCGGGGCCCGATGCGGTCGCAGCCGTGGAAGACGAAGTGGGTGGCCTCACCTGGGCCGCCGCAGGCCTCGATGAGCGAGCGGACCGTGGGGCCCTGCCAGCAGGCCTGGCCCATGAGGCCCGCGGAGCCCATCAGGTGGTTGCCGTTGCCCGCGCACTCGGCCACGCAGGCCACCCGCTCCTGGGGGAGGGCCTCGAGCTCGGCGTAGCTGAAGGCTCGGGGCTCGGCCACGGCACCGACGTGCAGTTGCCAGTCATCCACGGCAACGTCGGGGTGAACGTGGCGGTCCCGGCGGAAGAAGTCCTCCTGGCTGTTGATGAGCCCACTCATCTCGTGCCGGGGTAGCTCCTCCATGCTCAGCAGGCGCAGGACGAAGCGGGCCAGCCGCGGGCCCAGCCAGTGGTAGAGCCCCTCGAGGGGCTGCAGCTCGAGCTCGTGTCGGGTCATGCCAGCGCTCCAATATGCGCAAACTACTATCATGTCGGGAGCCCGACCCGCCCGGCCGTGACCCCGTGCAGAGTCACGCCGCGGCTCGTCACAGGACTTTCACAGACTGGAAGCGTGCGGCGAAAGCGCATAATCCTGATGGCGTCCAAACCATGACCGGTCCGGCTTGACTTCCGGGGACCTCGACATAGACTGCCCGCCTTTCCGTCGAGGCCGCCTTCGGCGGTCGGAACCCCACTTCTCGAGCCTCTTTCCCCCACGCCTTCACGGAGCGTACACCATGGCCAAGCGTCGCATGATCACGGTCGAGGGCAACGAAGCCGTCGCCTCTGTCGCCCACCGGACCAACGAGGTCATCGCCATCTACCCCATCACCCCCTCGTCCAGCATGGGCGAGTACGCTGACGCCTGGGCTGCCCAGGGTCGCCAGAACATCTGGGGTGTCGTCCCCGACGTGATGGAGATGCAGTCCGAAGCCGGCGCCGCTGGCGCCGTGCACGGCTCGCTGCAGGGCGGAGCGCTCACCACCACCTTCACGGCGTCGCAGGGCCTGCTCCTGATGATCCCGAACATGTACAAGATCGCCGGAGAGCTGACCCCGACCGTGTTCCACGTCTCGGCCCGCACCGTCGCCACGCACGCGCTCTCGATCTTCGGGGACCACAGCGATGTGATGGCGTGCCGCCAGGTCGGCTTCGCCATGATGGCCTCGGGCAACGGTCAGGAAGCCCACGACCTCTCCCTGATCGTCCAGGCCTCCACCCTCGAGACCCGCGTCCCGTTCCTGCACTTCTTCGACGGCTTCCGCACCTCCAACGAGGTGACCAAGGTCGAGGAGATGACCGACGACGACATCCGCGCCGTCCTGGATGAAGACGCCATCGCGGCCCACCGCGCCCGGGCCCTCACCCCCGATCGCCCGCTGCTGCGCGGCACCGCTCAGAACCCGGACACCTTCTTCCAGCAGCGTGAGGCCTGCAACGGCTTCTTCGACGCCTGCCCCGGCAAGGTGCAGGAGGTCATGGACCGCTTCGCCGCCCGTATGGGCCGCCAGTACAAGCTGTTCGACTACGTCGGCCATCCCGAGGCCGAGCGCGTCATCATCCTCATGGGCTCCGGCGCCCCCACCGCCGACGACACCGCTCAGTTCCTGGTCGGCCAGGGCGAGAAGGTCGGCGTGATCAAGGTCCGCCTCTACCGTCCCTTCTCCATCGAGCACTTCGTCTCGGCGCTGCCCGCCAGCGTCAAGGCCATCGCGGTCCTCGACCGCACCAAGGAGTCGGGCTCCATCGGCGAGCCCCTGTACCTCGACGTGGTCACCGCTCTGCGTGAAGCCCGCGTGGCCGGTACCTTCGCCGCCGATCCCGTCATCGTTGGCGGCCGCTACGGTCTCTCCTCCAAGGAGTTCACCCCGGGCATGGTCAAGGGCGTCTTCGACAACCTGTCCCTGGCCCAGCCCAAGAACCACTTCACCGTGGGCATCAACGACGACCTCACCCACACCTCCATCCCCTTCGATCCCGACTTCGAGACCGAGGGTGAGAGCGTGGTCCGCGCCGTGTTCTTCGGCCTCGGCGCCGACGGCACCGTGGGTGCCAACAAGAACTCCATCAAGATCATCGGCACCGAGACCCCCAACTACGCCCAGGGCTACTTCGTCTACGACTCCAAGAAGTCTGGCACCGGCACGACCTCCCACCTGCGCTTCGGCCCCGACGCCATCAACGCGTCGTACCTGGTGTCGAGCGCCGGCTTCGTGGCCTGCCACCAGTTCGAGTTCCTCAACAAGCTCGACATGCTGCACTACGCCAAGCCCGGCGCCGTGTTCCTGCTCAACTCGCCCCACGGGGCCGACGAGACCTGGGGCCACCTGCCCCGCGAGGTCCAGCAGGAGATCATCGACAAGGACCTGCAGTTCTACGTCATCGACGCCTACGCCGTGGCCCGCGAGACGGGCATGGGCACCCGCATCAACACCATCATGCAGACCTGCTTCTTCGCCATCTCCGGCGTGCTGCCGCGGGAAGAAGCCATCCAGCAGATCAAGGGCGCCATCCGCAAGACCTACAGCAGCAAGGGCGAAGAGATCGTCAAGCGCAACTTCTTCGCGGTCGATCAGACCCTGGCCCACCTCCACGAGGTCGTGGTGCCCACCGAGGTCACCAGCACCAAGGAGCGTCCGCCGGTCATCTCGCCGGAGGCCCCCGAGTTCGTGCGCAACGTCATCGGCACCATCATCGCCGGCCGTGGCGACTCCCTCCCCGTGTCCGCGTTCTCCCCCGACGGCACCTGGCCCACCGCCACCACCCAGTGGGAGAAGCGCAACGTGGCCCAGGACGTCCCCGCCTGGGACCCCGCGGTCTGCATGCAGTGCAACAAGTGCGCCATCGTCTGCCCCCACGCGGCCATCCGCCCCAAGGTCTACGACGCCGCGCTGCTCGAGGGTGCGCCCGAGACCTTCCTGAGCGCCGACGGTCGTGGCAAGGACTTCAAGGGCCAGAAGTTCACCCTGCAGGTGGCTGTCGAAGACTGCACCGGCTGCAAGCTGTGCGTGAACACCTGCCCCGCGAAGAACAAGGCCAACCCCGGCCAGAAGGCCATCAACATGGTGCCGCAGCTGCCCATCCGTGAGCAGGAGCGGGCCAACTACGCCTTCTTCCTGGATCTGCCCGATCAGGATCGCAAGAGCTTCACCAAGTTCAACGTGAAGAACTCCCAGCTGCTCCGGCCGCTGTTCGAGTACTCCGGCGCCTGCATGGGATGCGGCGAGACCGCCTACGTCAAGCTGGTCTCCCAGCTCTTCGGCGACCGGCTGCTCATCGGCAACGCCACCGGCTGCTCCAGCATCTACGGCGGCAACCTGCCCACCACCCCCTACTGCACGGACGACAACGGGCGCGGGCCGGCTTGGTCCAACTCCCTGTTCGAGGACAATGCAGAGTTCTCCTTCGGCATGCGCCTGGCGGTGGACAGCAACACCCGCGTCGCGGCCTCCCTCGTCAAGAAGCTGGCCAGCACTCTGGGTGACGGCCTGGTGGACGAGCTGCTCGCCAACCAGACCGACCGCACCGAGCCCGGCCTCGAGGCGCAGCGCGCCCGCATCGCCAAGGTCCGCGGCGCCCTGGCGGGCACCGACGATGTCGATGCCAAGCGTCTGCTCGACGTGGTGGACTACCTGGCGCCGAAGTCCGTGTGGGCCTTCGGTGGCGACGGCTGGGCCTACGACATCGGCTACGGCGGCCTCGACCACGTCGTGGCCAACAACCGTGACATCAACATCCTGTGCATGAACACCGAGGTGTACTCCAACACCGGCGGCCAGGCCTCGAAGGCCACCCCGGTGGGCGCTTCCGCCAAGTTCGCGTCAGCGGGCAAGGACATCGCCAAGAAGGACCTCGGCATGATGGCCATGAACTACGGCTCCTGCTACGTCGCGGCCATCGCCATCGGCGCCAAGGACTCCCAGGCGGTCAAGGCCTTCGTCGAGGCCGATTCCTACCCCGGCCCCGCGCTGATCATCGCCTACAGCCACTGCATCGCCCACGGCTTCGACCTGTCCCTGGGGCACGAGCAGCAGAAGCTGGCCGTCGAGTCCGGCCTGTGGCCGCTGTACCGCTTCGACCCGCGCCGTGTGGCCGAGGGCAAGCCGGCTCTGCAGATCGACTCCACCCTCGAGCCCAAGGCCGACATCATGGACTTCATGATGGGTGAGGCCCGGTTCCGCATGGTGCAGAAGATGGACCCGAACCGCTTCGCCGGCCTGGTGGACTTCGCCCGCGAGGGTGTGCGCCAGAAGATGGCGCTGTACAAGCACATGAGCGAACTGGTGCTACCCCGGTAGGACCCGCTCGGTCACGTCCCCACAGGCCCGCCGGATCTCTGGGTTCGGCGGGTCTGGTGCGTTCAGGGCATGCTGTCGCGGAGGAGCGAGCCTGTGAACAACACCGCCTACGAAGCCCTGGCATGGGTGTACGACATGGTGGGAGCCTTCGGCCTGCCTCTGGCTATCGCGGCCTGGGTCACGGTGGGGCTGGCGGCGCTCGGGCTCGCGCTGCTGCTGCGGCGCTGCGAGCATGCGCCCGGGGAGCGGCGCTGGGCGGTCATCGCGGGGATCGTGGCGCTGGTCTGCCACCTCCAGGACCTCGGCCTCACCCTGCTGGTCACCCCCGATCTCGCCCTCGAGGCCAACCCCATCTGGCTGGCGGTCATTCACGCGTGGGGCGTGCCTGTCAGCATCGCCTACGGTCTGTCGGGCAAGCTGCTGCTGTCGCTGCTGTCCTATCAGCTGTTTGCGCTGTACTTGATCCAGCGGCGCGGCCTCTACCCGCCGTCGGAGGACGAAGCCGTCTTCCGCGCTTTCTGGAAGGCCTACGGTGCGGGGCCCGGGCTCGGTCCCCAGCGCCTGCTGTCGTGGACCAACCTCTTCGCCTTCGTCTTTCCGTGGGTGGCGCCGCTGATGATCTACGCCTCGGTGCTCAACACTACCGAGCACCCCTCCCTGCTGCGGCTGCTGCCACCCTGGCCCGTCGCCTGTGTGGTGTGGGTCGGTGCGGTGGCTGTGGCCTGGGCACTGATCACCTGGAAGGCTTGGCTCCGTCGTCGTGAGCAGGAGCTCCTGTGAGGACCATCCAGGAACTTCGCTCCGTCTGCGTATGACGACTCACCGACCGGCTCCTTGGGGATGAAGCTGGCGCCCTCCGGGCGCATCTTCACCGGGACCTTCCCCCCCCAGCCCTCTCTGGAGCTCGCGATGGACCTGCGCACTGAGTACCTCGGTTTCACCCTGTCCAACCCCTTCATGGCTGGATCTTGCCCGATTCCGGACGAGCTGGATGGGGTCAGGCGCCTCGAGGACGCCGGCGCACCCGCCATCGTGCTGCGCTCGCTCTTCGAAGAGCAGGTCATGGCCGAGGAGTTGGCCACCTACGAAGCGGTCTCGGCCTCCATGTACACCTCGCCGGAGGCCACCTCCTACTTCCCCGAAGTGGAGGACTATCAGTTCGGCCCGGCGGCCTACTTGGAGCACCTACGCCAGGTCAAGGCCGCTGTGTCGGTCCCGGTCATCGCCTCCCTCAACGGTGTCCGCCCCGAGAGCTTCCTGCGCTACGGCGAGCTGATCCAGGAGGCGGGTGCCGACGCGCTCGAGCTCAACATCTACGCCCCCATCATCGCTCCGGAGCGCACGGGCCAAGCGGTGGAGGAGGAGGCGGTCCAGTTGGTCCGCGTCGTGAAGCAGGGCCTGGACATTCCCGTGGCCGTCAAGCTCTCCCCCTTCTACTCCTCCCCAGCGAACCTGGCCCAGCGTCTCGACAGGGCGGGCGCGGACGCGCTGATCATCTTCAACCGCTTCTACCAGCCAGACATCGACATCGAGAACCTCGAGGTCGCCCGCACCCTGGCCTTGTCCACCAGCTCCGAGCTGCTGCTGCGGCTGCGCTGGCTGGCCATCTTGCGGGGCCGGGTGTCCAACAAGCTCGCTGTCACCGGCGGTGTGCACACCGTGGACGACGCCATCAAGTCCATCATGGCCGGTGCGGATGTCGTCCAGGTGGTCTCGGCCCTGCTCGAGCGGGGCCCAGAGTACCTCGGAAAGCTGCGCAAGGGGGTGGAGCTGTGGCTCGAGGATCACGAGTACGAGAGCCTCGAGCAGGCCCGCGGCTCCATGAGCCTGGACCGGGTGGGCGAGCCCGAGGCCTACGAGCGCGCCAAT
>CAZHIK010000325.1:0-9000 GCA_964532635.1 uncultured Enterobacterales bacterium | reverse complement strand
CCCCGGAGAGTCGCCCGACGGACTCCATGCGCTGGGCGACCTGGAGACGACGCTCGGTGGCGAGCCGTTCCTCGGTCTCCCGGCGCACCTGCTCGAACAGGCGCGCGTTCTCGAGGGCGGTGGCGATGTGGGTGGCCAGCATGACGAGCAGGGCCACTCGCCGCTGGGGGAAGGCGTGGGGCACCAGGTCGTTCTCGAGGAAGACCAGGGCGGCGATGCGCTGCTGCCGCATGGCTGGGAGACAGAGGGCCGAGCGCACGGGGTGCTCGCGCAGCCAGGGATCGCCCTCGAGTCGATCGTCGGTGGAGGCGTGCTCCACCACCACCGCACGGCGCGACGAGCGCGCCAGGTGCACCAGAGCGCTGGGTGCCTCGCGGCCCTCGAAGGGACGCCCGATGCTGCGCACGGTGTCGCCGTGGGCGCTGGCAGCGACCACGAACAGGTCGTCCTCGGGCAACAGCAGCACACCTCGGGTGGCGCCGGACAGCTGCACCACGACCCGCAGCAAGCGCCGGATCAGGGCCTGGAGGTCGAGCTCTCCAGCGATGGTGCCGCTGGCCTGGAGCACCGCGTCCAGGTCCAGGCTCGAGCCGTCCATACTGCGCGGGGAGTGGGTGCTGGTGTTGGGGTCGCTGGAGTGGGTACTGCTGGAGCCGAAGGCAAGCGCGGGCCCCTCGCCGAGGCCGGGGTAGCTGGTGAGCACGCGGTCCGCTGCTGCGTGGGCACCCCACAGCGCCCAGCCCCTCCGGGCGTCCTCGAGGTAGGCCTGAGCAGGTGTCTGCTTGCCGTCTTCCCAGAGCAAGCGCCCCGCGAGCTGGTTGGCCAGCGCAGCGTCCTGCAGGAAGCCGTTGCGACGAGCGAGCCGCCCCGCAGAGTCCAGGGCATCCAGGGCCATCATGCGGTGTCCCAGCACCCGGTCGAGCTCGCCTCGCAGCAGCAAGCGCTTGTGCTCCCAGTTGGCCGCAGCGTGATCGGACCACGTGGCGAGCCGAGCCACAGCCCGCCGCGCTGGCTCGATCTCGCCCAATCCCGCCGCAGCCAAGCCGGCGTAGAGCACACTGTTGGCCTGTAGGGTCAGCCCCTGCACGAAGGGCTCGAGCTTCGCCACCGCGTCGGCGTGCTTCCGAGCCTGGTTCAGCTCGCCCAGCAGGTAGGAGACCTGCAGCTTCACCGCATGGTAGATGGCCAGCACAGCCAGGTTTCCGGCGTTGGACTCCACCCAGACGGCCTCGTCGAAGTCCTCGTCGTCGAAGCTCACCCCGCGGGTCTCGCCCCGCATGCACCGGGCCGCCTGGCGGTAGACCACGGTCATGGCGACCATCGGCTGGTTGCCCGTCCGCTCGAGAAAGGGCGTCGTGGTGTCGATGTGCTCGAGCACGTCGCCCAGGCTCTCGCAGCAGGGCCAGTGGTTCATGGTCTGGCCGGTCATGGCGTAGCCGGCCCACTGGTGGTCACCGGCACTCAATCCTGCCCGGGTGGCCTCGCGGAACAGGTCGAGGTTGCCCACCAGGGGCGCACCCCAGTGGTTGACGTGGTGCGCGAACACGAACAGCACGCGGCAGAGGTAGCGAGGATCCCGCAGGTGGCGAGCGATGCGCTGGCCAGCGAGCCCCAGGGCGCGACCCAGCTCGAAGTGGCCGGCGCTGACCTGATCGAAGCCGTAGAAGGTGAGCGGGTAGGCCGATCCCCAGTGCAGGCCGTGCTCCAGGGTGAGGCTCACCATGCGCCCGACGGCGAAGCGGAAGAAGGACTGGTCGGAGAAGAAGCTGGCCGGCACCATGGAGGCCAGCAGCGCCATGACCGCACCGACGCGCGGCTCTTCCACCAGGGGGAGCTCGTGAAGGCGGCCGATGACCGCGTGGGCGAGCGCGTCCTGGGCTCGAGCGCGGGTGCGCTCCACCAAGGGGTCGTCGGGGCCGGCGGGCAGCGCCTCGTCGAGGGCGAGCAGCCCGGCCCGACCGGCGGCCAGCGCACCCGCGAGATCGTCGGTCATGGTGTGCTGATCCACGCGCTCCCGGGCCACCTCCGCACGCTCCACTGGACCGGATGCCCGAAGCTGGGCGCTGTCGAGGAGCTGCGTGGCCTCCGCCCGTGCTCCCGTGGCCGCCGCGGCACGGGCGCCGAGCAGGAGCAACTCGTAGCGGTCAGGCTGCCACTCGAGCCCCGCTCGAGCGTAGGCCCAGGCGGAGCTGGAGGCGGCGCTGGCCAGCGCAGCGCGCACCGCTTCGAGGGCCAGCGCCGAAGCGCGACGCCGCTCGGACCGCTTCACCAGGGCGGGGCCGGCCTGCCGCAGGTGCTCCACCTGCTGGAAGATGCTGGCGTCGGAGCGCTCCGCCAAGGCACGAGCCACGCGGAGGTGGAGCGCCGCGCGCCGCTCGGGCTCGAGCTTGGCCAGACAGGCTTCCTGATCACGATCGTGGGCGAAGCGGAACCAGGGATCCAGAGCCACCAGATCGGACTCACGGGCAGCTTCGCCCAGGGGGATGCGCCAGGCGTCGCCTTCGGGCTGCAGGATGCCAGCCTCGCAGGCTGGCCAGATCAAGGCCGCTGTGGTGCGGAGATCACCTCCGCACAGATCGGCCAGTGGCCCCAGCGGAAACCGTGCTCCCATCACGGCAGCTCCCAGCAAGGCCGCCGCTGCGGCCGGGCTGAGACGCTCGAGGGGATCGAGCTCGGCAAAGCCGGTTCCGTGGAGCAGCTCGTCATTCCAGACCCACCCCTGCGCATCGGGCTGGAGCAGCCCAGAGGCCACCAGGTGGTGGAGCTGTTGCTGGACGAGCCTGGGGCTGCCCTGCGCACGGGCGTGCAGCCGGTCCACGAGGGGCTCCAGCCGCGGTCCGCTCATGGCGAGCATCTCGGCGCACATCCCCCGCACCCCAGCGAGATCGAGGGGCAGCAGGCGCAGCTGTCCGGGGACCCGCCCAGCGCGCTCGAGGCGCGCGAGGGTCGAGTGCAGAGCATGGGAGGGACCAACCTCGGAGGGACGATAGGCCCCAAGCACCAGCAGGGATGCGACATCCACCCGGGCCGCGAGGGTCTCGAGCAGATCCAGGGAGCCGGGATCGGCCCACTGCAGGTCATCGAGCTCGAGCACCAGGGGGCAGCCCTCTGGCGCGAGGCACAGGCAGATGCCGATGAAGGCCTCACGGAGCACGTTGCGAGCTTCCACCGGGCCCGCGGGCAGCGACGGCTCCACCCCGAGCAGCTCCTGCAACTCGGGGAGCAAGGTCACGGCTGCCCCGGCGGTGACGCCCAGGGCCGCGCGGGCCCGAGCGGCGAGGGCTGCCCGCTGGCCGGGTACCGCCAGGATGCCCCGCAGGGCCCCCTCGAGGGCCTGCACCCAGCCGGCGTGGGGCTCGCGCTGCTCGAGCTGCTCGAACTTGCCGACCCCAAGGGCTCCGCGGCGCCGGGCCACCTCGCCTGCCAGGGCGTGCATCAGCGCGGTCTTGCCCACCCCGGGCTCGCCCCGCACCAAGCGCACCTGGAGGCGGCCGCTGGACGCCGCGTCGAGAGCCTGCTCGAGGACCTCGAGCTCCCGCTCGCGACCGTGCAGCTTGCTGGGGGTGAGCAAGTGCCGGTGCTCCGGCGCCCTCTGGCGCAGGGGGGCGGCGGGTGAGCTGGTACGCTCGAGCTCCGCCAGGAGGCTCCACGCGTTCTGGAAGCGCGCTGCCGGGTCCTTTTCGAGCAGGCGAGCGATGGCGCGCGCGATGGGATCGGGAATCCCGAGCAGGGGCTCGGCCCGGCGGGCGAGGTGGGCGTGGATCAGCTCGTTGGCCGAGGCTCCCCGGAAGGGTGCCTGCCCGCGAAGCAGGGCGAAGAAGGTGGCTCCCAGGGCGTAGAGATCGGCCCGGGTGTCGACGCTGAGTCCCGTGCGGCCGCTCTGCTCCGGCGCCAGATAGAGCAGCGTGCCCACGGCGAGCCCTCGGGAGTCCGCCGAAGCTCGAAGACCCTCGACCGAGCTGGCCAGGCCGAAGTCGACGAGATGGACAGCGCCCGCATCGTCCACCACCACGTTGCTCGGGTTGATGTCCCGGTGGACGATGCCCCGGTCGTGCACGCGGGCCACCTGCTCCACCAGGGGCAGGGCCAGCTGCAGGAAGGCCTCGACATCCACCGCCCCCTGCTGGTCCACCACGCGAGCCAGGGAGCGGGGACCACAGTCCTCCATCAGCAGCACCGGAAGACGGTGACGGCGCTCGAGGCCCAGGGGGCGGACCACCCCGGGCACGTCGCTGAGCATCAGGAGGATCTCGCACTCCCGGACCAGGGAGGCCACGTCGCGGGGCTCGGGGTACTCACCGCGGAGCCGCTTGGCGATGACCGTGCGCCCCGGATCGTCGAGGTGGCGTCCCCGCTCCACCAGGTGAGCTCGTCCCGTATAGACGGTCTGCCAGTCGGCAAAGCTGTCCAGCTTCTGCGCGTCGGTGGTGCTCAAGGGGTGCTCCTCCTCCGGCGAGGAGCCTAACGCGGGTTGGAGCCACCAGCTGGAGATGGCACCTGCAACCCAGAAGACGACGCGATATCCGCCTCTACATGTCCGCGGGCAGCTCGGCCAGCTCGGTGGCGGTGAAGACGGGCCCGTCCTTGCACACGTAGACGCGGCCGATGTTGCAGCGCCCGCACTTGCCCAGCCCACACTTCATGCGGTTCTCGAGGGTGGTGAAGACCTGGTCCGTACCGAAGCCCAGCTTGGCCAGCACCGGCAAGGTGAACTTGATCATGATGGGCGGGCCGCAGACCACCGCGACGGCGTCGTCGGCGCTGGGCTTGGCGGCGTCGAGCACCGTGGGCACGAAGCCCACCTGCCCGTCCCAGTCCTCGGTCTGGCCGCCGGGGTCCACCGTGGACACCAGGCGCACGTCGCCGCGCTGGCCCCAGGCCTCCAGCTCGCGCTTGTAGACCAGGTCCGAGACCGAGCGCGCTCCGTAGATGATGGTGACTTCACCGAACTCGTCGCGCCGGTCCAGGCAGTTGTCGATGACGCAGCGGACGGGAGCGAGCCCGATGCCGCCGGCGATGAAGACCAGGTTCTTGCCCTTCCAGGAATCCACCGGGAAGTGGTTGCCGTAGGGACCCCGGAAGCCCATGGTGTCACCCACGTCCAGGCGTGCCAGGGCGGTGGTCACTTTGCCCACGGTCTTGAAGCTGCACTCGATGAGCGGCAGCCGGGTGGGGGCCGAGGCGATGCAGAAGGTGCACTCCCCCTCACCGAAGACCGAGTACTCGGCGAACTGGCCGGCCTGGAACTGGAACGACTCGGCTACGGCAGGATCCTGGAACGCCAGGCGCAGGGTGGTGGTGTCGGGGGTCTCCTCGATGCGCTCGGTGACCCGCATCAGGTGGGGCTGGTAGAGGTTCACGGGGCACCTCCGGCCTCGTCCTGGATGGCTCTGACGACCTCGAGCATGTCGATGCCGGCGGCACAGCTGCGGGAGCAGCGACCGCAGCCGGTGCACAGGATGGCGTCGAAGCGGTCGGGGTAGATGGCGAACTTGTGGCTGACCCGCTGGCGAATACGGGCGCCCTGGTCACCCCGGGGGTTGTGGCCCGCGCCGTGCAGGGTGAACAGGCCGTACTGGCAGTAGTCGTGGTTACGGCGACGGGTGCCGGCTCCCACGCCTTCCTGCTCGTCCACGATGTCGAAGCAGTGGCAGGTGGGACAGACCATGGCGCAGGCCCCGCAGCCGTGGCAGGGCAGCGCCAGCCGGGCCCAGTGGGGATCAGCGAAGTGGCTCTCGATCCATTGACGGGCCAGGGAGGGCTCGAGGCCATCGGCCCAGGGCTGCCCCCCGGCCAGGCCGCCGCGGAAGGCTTCGGCCGCGACCGGGTCGCGGGCCTCGCCGAAGGCGCCGGGGTGCTCGCCCACGAAGGCGCGGCCCTTGTCGCTGTGGACCTCGGCCACGAACCCATCACCCGCCGGTACCAACAGGATGTCGGCCCCCTGCGGCGAATCCGGCGCCAGGCCGACGCCGGTGCAGAAGCAGGCGTCGTCGGCCTTGTCGCAGGCCAAGGCGATGACGGTGGTGGCGGCGCGCCGACCGAACCAGGGCTCGTCCCGGTAGTCCCAGTCCATCACCCGATCGACGATGGGCAGCCCCGCGGCGTCGCAGGGCAGCGCACCGAGCACCACTCGGGGACCGAACTCGGCGCTGACCTCGGTGAGGGTGACATCCTGGCCACGGCGCTGATAGTGCAGCAGCGGCTCGGTGCTGGGCAGGAAGAAGGACTTCAGTGCGTTGTCGGGGCGCTGATCGAGGGCGACCTGGTCGATGGAGCCGACCTGGGCGTAGCCCACGGTGCCGCGGGCATCGCCCCGTCGCGCGGGCGCGATGACGGTGACGCCCGCGCCGACCAGATCGGCGACCAGCTGCGCCAGTTGGCCACGATCGATGTGCTTGATCTCGAGGGGAGTGGACATCAGACGATGAACTCCTCGGCGTCGTCCTTGCGGAAGGCGCCCACGGGGGCGGGGATCTCGGGGTCATCGCCCACCATGTGATCGAAGGCGTCGCGCACGACGCCGGCCATGAAGTGGTTGAACAGGTGCACGGGGATGCCCTCGGGGCACGCCCGCTCGCACTCGCTGCAGCCCGCACAGCGCCCAGCCAGGTGCTGAGCGCGGGTGATGTGCCAGGCGAAGTTGCCACGGGGATGGGCCGAGGGTTCGATCCAGCGGGGCTGGGTCTTGTCCACGATGCAGCGCTCGCAGACGCAGAGCGGGCAGACCTGGCGGCACGCGTAGCAGCGCAGGCACTTGTCCAGCTCGCGCTTCCAGAAGGCGAGCCGCTCCGACGGTGGCATGGCCATCAGCTCGGCCACCCGGCCGTCGAGATCGCGGCCCACCGGAGGCTCGGGAGGCAGCTCACCCACGAGGTGTTCCGGCAGCGAGGGTTCGCGCACCTTGCAGCCGTGGCAGCGGGGTGCCACGGACTCGGCGGTCAGCGGAGTGTCGCCGTCGGGGCTGTCGACGACTCCCCCACAGCGCACTCCGATGAGCACGACATCCTCGCGAGCCAGCTGGGACTCTCGGATCAGGCCGGCCACAGCGCGGGCGTCACAGCCCTTGACCACCACCGCCGCGCGCCCCAGGCGCTTGACGTGGCCGCGACGGGGGTTGACGTATGTGGCCAGGTCGTGGACGCAGCGGTGGTCGAAGATCAGGCGCTCGGCATCGGCGGGATCCGAGACGAAGGCGGGGCGCACCCCGCGCCGGCCAGCCTCGTAGCCGATGACCACCTTCACCTCACCGGCCTCGAGCAGCTGGCGCGCAAGGTCCTGCAGGGCCTTCATGCGACCTCCCCGCGCTCGGCACCGGGGTAGGCCTCGAAGGGCCCCAGGCCGCGGATGCGCTCGGTGGTTTCGTTGACCACGTCGGCCCACTTCTGACCCTGGCTGGCGGACACCCAGGAGAAGGTGACCCGCGCCGAGTCGATGCCGGTGAAGTCCAGCAGCTCCTTGAACAGCCGGAAGCGGCGGCGCGCGTGGTAGTTGCCCTCGGCGTAGTGGCAATCGCCCGGGTGGCAGCCCGAGACGATGATGCCGTCTGCACCGCGTTCGAAGGCCTTGAGGACGAAGAGGGGATCGATGCGGCCCGTGCAGGGCAGCCGCACGATGCGCACGTTGGTGGCCATGGGCAGGCGCGAGGTGCCGGCGAGATCGGCGCCGGTGTAGGTGCACCAGTTGCACACGAAGGCCACGATGCGGGGTTCGAAGCTCATGGTTTCCTCCGCCTACAAGCTCAGGGCCTGGATGGAAGCGAAGACCTGGTCGTCGGTGAAGCCGTCCAGTTCGATGCTCTTGGAGGGGCAGTTCGCCTGGCAGGTGCCGCAGCCCTGGCACACGCCGGGGTTGATCTGGGCGATGACCTTGATGACGCTGCCCCGGCGATCCTTGACCTCCAGCTTCTCCACCGCGCCATAGGCGCAGGCGCGCTCGCAGTGGAAGCAACCGGAGCAGGTGGCGGCGTCCACCTTGGCCACCTGTGGCTCGCGCTCCAGCTCCGCCCGGCTGAACAGGGCCAACACCTTGGCCGCGGTGGCCGAGGCCATGGCGACCGAGTCGGGGATATCCCGAGGGGCCTGCGAACAACCGGCCAGGAAGATGCCAGCCGTGTTGGTCTCCACCGGCCGCAGCTTGGGGTGAGCCTCGTTGAGGAAGCCGTGCTGGTCGTACGAGATGGAGAGCTTCTGCGCCAGCTGCTTGATGCCCGGCTGGGGCCGGATGGCCGTGGCGAGCACCACCATGTCCGCATCGACCTCGAGGGGCTCACCGCTCAGGGTGTCCACACCGTAGACCCTCAGGATCTCGCCGCTGCGGTGGATGGCCGAGACACGGCCGCGCACGTAGTCGGCGCCGGCTTCTTCGGCCGCCCGGCGGGTGAAGGCGTCGTAGCCCTTCCCCGTGGCGCGGATGTCCATGTAGAAGACCGTGGCGTGACCACCGTGCACGCTGTGCTGGTAGAGCATTGCGTGCTTGGCCGTGTACATGCAGCAGATGCCAGAGCAGTACTCGATGCCCTTGGCCGGGTCCCTCGAGCCGGTGCACTGGATGAAGACGATGTTCTTGGGGGCCTTGCCGTCGCTCGGCCGCAGGATCTGGCCGCCGGTGGGGCCCGAGGCCGAGGCCAGGCGCTCGAACTGCAGGCCGTCGATGATGTCGGGGTCCTCGCCGTAGCCGTACTCGCCGTAGCCCTTCAGGAACGGCTCGGGCTGGTCCTTGCCCACCTCGTACAGCTGGAAGCCGGTGGCAACGACCACGGCACCCACCTTCTCCTTGACCAGCTCGTCGCCGCCGTCGAAGGAGATGGCGTCGGCAGCGCACTCGTGGGCGCACTTCTGGCAGATGGCCTTCTTCATGGGCCTGCCCCGGGCCTTGGCCCGGGCCTCTGCCTTGTAGAACAGGCAGTGATGCTGATCGATGACCGGCTTGTTCGGCACGGCCTGGGGGAAGGGAGTGTAGATGGCCGTGCGGTTGCGCAGGCCCATGTCGAACTCGTCCGGG
>CAZHIK010000324.1:0-9002 GCA_964532635.1 uncultured Enterobacterales bacterium | reverse complement strand
GTGCGGAAGCCCGGGACCGGATCGGCGCGGAAGACGAAGGGGATCAGCGCCAGGGCGATGACGAAGTACCAACCCACCACGACCTCCTACGCGCCGCCGTCGGCGGGGTTGGCTTGCTCGAGGACCCGCCAGCGCATCTTGGCGTTGAAGACCAGCTGGGTGAGCTGGGCGTAGAAGTCGGCGGACAGCTCTTTGTGGGGGTTGCTGACGTCGAGGATGCGGTCGTCCTTGTCGCGCCAGACCAGGTCGAGGAGCTTGGTGCCCAGCCAGTAGCCCCCGCCGAAGTAGCGCACGATGCGGCCCCGGAGGACGCCAGAGGTGAGCAGGTAGCCGCTGCCGTCGCGGACGATGACGTCTTGGTGGAAGGTGTACTCGGCCACTGCGGGCACCAGGCTGAAGGTGGCCGCGCACATCAGCCAGGTGATGTGGTGGTTCTCGAGGTGCTCACGGTGGGCCCGCAGCTCGAGGATGAGGTCGGTGGGTGGTGGCTCGGCTTCGACCTCGCTCGGATCCTCGTCGAAGGCCAGGCCCGAGGGGTCGTCGATCAGGCGGCGGTCGGTGGTGTAGGTGGTGACCTGCGCGCCCTGGTTCTCGAACAGCAGCCCCACCTTGCGGCACAGGGCTTTGGCCTCGTCGGCGTTGACCAGTTCGCCCGGGGGGCAGTGGATGGTGAGGGCGACGTCCTGGAAGTTGCCGACGTTCAGGTCGAGCGCGGTGGGCTGGTGGAGCCCCGAGACCGGCTGGTAGATCTTGACGCAGCCGGTGGTGAGGAACACCAGGACCAGGGCCAGCGCCAGGGGGACGAGGCGCTCGCGGGTGCGGACCGAGCTGGTCTCGCTGACTGGGATTCGAACCTCCAGGTCGCGGCGGCACGCCGCGGGGAGGGGTGCCGCGCCCGGGACAACGTAGCACGGCCCCCGGGCGCCCGAAGGAGCCTATTCGAGGTCTTCGATCGGCCAGGTGGCCACGGTGTCCATGGAGGCCCAGCAGGTGCACTCCTCGCCGGTGCAGTCGTCGTCGCAGCCCTCGGCCTGGACGCTGAGTTCACCGCTGCAGCCCGCATCGTCGAAGGCGACGTCCAGGAAGTGGGTGACGCTGTCATACTCGCTGGGATCCATCAGGGTGAACTCGTAGCTGCCGCCCATCTCGCTGTGGTCGAAGTCGACGCTGGTGCTGACGGTGGCGCCGTCGCCGCTGCGCAGGGCCAGCTCGTAGCCCTCATCCAGGCCGCCGTCTTCCGTGGTGACGATCAGGGAGACGTCGATCTCCACGTAGTCCTCGCACTCGATGCCGATGTCGTTGGTGGGACCGTCGGTCTCCGGGTAGACCGCGGTGGAGGCCACGTGGCGCACCTCGCCCTCGGCGTAGCCCACGCTGATGTGCACCGGGGTGGTGCTGTCGCTGTCGTGCCAGGTCAACGTCTCGTCGAAGCCGCCCTCTGCCAGGGCGAGCATGTCGGCGCCCGAGAAGCCCAGGGAGCTGATGTCGTCGAGGGTGGCGACGGTGGGGGTGTCCTCGCAGTAGGGGCCGTCTTCGAAGCCGTTCTTGTCGTTGTGGAAGCAGCCGACGATGAGCAGCCAGGCAGGGATGGTGATGAGCGCGCGGTTCATGGGATTCTCCGGGGTGGCGTGCAGCGAGGGTAACTGCAAGGGGCGTGCCGGCGTGATTGTAGGGGATGGATGGGACTCGGTGGGCTGGGCGGCCTCGGAGACCCGACGGATCGTGATCTGGAGATCGCAGCCAGGATTGAGTGCGCTGACATTTGACGACAATTCATCGGAGAGGATACCATCAGGGAAATCCCCTATGTCCAACTAGGGGAAATCCTGGACACGGGCGTGGGGCCCCACGAGGAGCACGATGGCCTATGACCTTGGACGGCGCAGCGCTGGTGGCGGAGTTGGGGTGATGGGGAGCCCCTGGTTCCCCGCGGGTCGCAAGCCTGGCTCGGCCCATCGGCTCGACGACTGGGTCACCGAGTCGGCGCTGTTGGCGCGGATCGAGCGCGGTGACGTGGGCCGCGGTCATCGCCTGGACGACGACCGCGTCGTGCGCGAGCTGCAGGTCCAGGCCTGGCGTCACCTGTCCAGTGGCCGGTTCCAGCCGACACAGCTGCCGCCGCTGGCGCTGCGGATCTATGCCTCGAGCGCGCGGGCCAAGCCCAACCTGGGCTTCATGGCGGAGCTCATCGACAGCGAGCCCGACCTGGCCTTCACGGTGCGCGGATCCTCCGGCGGCTACGCGGAGCCGCGCGAGGCCAACTCCACCTTGGCTGCGCTGCGTTCCATGGGGGCGCTGCGGGCGGGCACCATGGTGCTGGCCTGGGGCTTGCGGGGATCGCTGTACACCGGGGAACCCCAGCACGCGCTGGATCAGCTGTGGCGTGGCGCGGTCGGCTGCGCGGTGTCGGCCAGCCTGATCAACAACGCCCGTGGGCGCTCCTCCGACAAGGCCTTCCTGCTGGGCCTGATCCACGACGTGGGTCGGGCCGCTCTGCTGCCCCTGGTGGACAAGCTGCTCGTCAAGGCTGGGCAGGGCGGGGCGCTGGACAACATGGCCCCCGAGGTGCTCCACCCGCTGCATGCCCGGGTGGGGGCCGACCTGCTCCGGGGCTGGAAGCTGCCCTCCTCGATGGTCGCCGCGGTGGCCTATCACCACCACCGAGAGGCCCCTGCCCGCGTGGGCAACGCGGTGGGGGTGCTGCGCCTGGCCGCCCTGGTTCACCAGCGCTACGAGCGCTCCCCGGGCTCGCTGGGCCAGGACTCCAGCCTGATGGGCCACAGCCTGGTGCGCCAGCTGGGCCTCGACCGCGACCGCTTCGCTCCTCTCTTGGCCTTGCACCCCGGCGCCATACGCGCGGTGATGGCGATCCCTGGGTTGGACTAGCCTCCCGCCGGGCGCCAGGGTGCGGCTCTTCCCGCAGCCTCGAGCAGCACAGGCAGCACCACCAGGGTGGCGAGCATCGAGGTGAGCACGCCGCCCAGGACCACGGTGGCCAGGGGGCGCTGTACCTCGGCGCCGATGCCGGTGTTGACGGCCATGGGCAGAAAGCCCAGGCTGGCCACCAGGCCGGTCATGAGCACCGGCCGCAGGCGGCTGATGGCCCCCTCGCGGATCGCCTCGGCCGTGGGCATGCCGCCGTTCTCCAGGGCGCGCACCCGGGAGACCAGCACCAGCTGGCCCAGCACCGCCACCCCCGACAAGGCCACGAAGCCCACGCCGGCGGAGATGCTGAACGGCAGGCCCCGCAGCAGCAGGGCCAGCACACCGCCCACCATGGCGAAGGGCACGCCGGTCATCACCAGCAGGGCGTCCCTGACCTTGCCCAGGGAGATCTGCAGCAGCACGAAGATCAGCAGCAGGGCCACGGGCACCACCACGGCCAGGCGGGCCTGGGCGCGCTCGAGGTGCTCGAACTGGCCACCGTAGCGGACGAACGAGCCGGCGGGCAGATCGACGCGCTCGGCGATGCGCTCGCGGACGGCGTCCACGAAGCCCGCCACGTCGCGGCCCTGGACGTTGGCCTGCACCACGGCCCGGCGCTTTCCGGCCTCGCGCTGGATGGTGGCTGGGCCCTCGACCAGCTCGATGTCGGCCAGCCGATCCAGGGGCAGGCGCTCTCCGCTCGGGGTCGTGACCAGCAGGCGCCCGATGGCCTCGGCGTCCTGACGAGCGGCGGGATCGATGACCATGGCCAGGGGGTAGCGGGTCTGGCCGTCGCGGATCTCACCCAGCTCACGGGGGCCCAGGGTCTCCACCAGGTCCAGCATGTCCTCGGCGGGGAGGCCGTAGCGGGCCAGGGCTCCACGGTCGGCCTCGATGCGCAGCACCGGCTGCCCCGTGAGCTGCTCGGTGGTCACGTCGGCCGCCCCGGGCAGCGAGCCCACCTCGGCCGCGACCTTGTCCGCCAGCTCCCGCAGGACCTCGAGGTCGTCGCCGTACAGCTGGATGCCCAGGTCGGCACGAATGCCGGCGATCATCTCGTTCATCCGCATCTCGATGGGCTGGGTGAAGATGGCCCTCATGCCGGGCATGGCGTCGATCTCGGCCCGCATGGCCTCCACCAGGTCGGCCTGGTTGTGGGCGCGGCTCCACTCGTCCCTCGGGGTCAGGGTGATGAAGATGTCCGACAGCTCCAGGCCCATGGGATCGGTGGCCACCTCGGCGGTGCCGGTGCGGGTCCAGATGTGGGCGATCTCGTCGGGGAACTCCTGCTTCAGCAGCCGCTCGAGCTGGCCGCCGTAGCGCAGCGACTCCCCGAGGGAGACCCCGCCCAGGCGCACCGTGTTGATGACGACGGCGCCCTCCTGCAGCCTGGGCACGAACTCCGCGCCCAGCAGAGGCAGCAGGGCACCGGTGCCCACCAGGGAGGCCAGGGCCAGGGCCAGGACGGTGCGGCGTCGGCGGGTGGTCCAGGCGAGGACCGGCTCGTACGCGGCGCTGAGCACCCGCACCAGCCAGGTGTCGCGGTGGCTCGCCCCCCGGCGCAGCAGCAGGCTGGCCAGCACGGGCATCAGGGTCAGGGACAGCACCATGGAGCCGGCCAGGGCCAGCACCACCGTCAGCGCCATGGGCCGGAACAGCTGGCCCTCGATGCCCTCGAGGGTCAGGATCGGCAGGTAGACCACGGCGATGATCAGCTCGCCGAACAGGGTGGGGCGCCGCACCTCTTTGGTGGCATCGCGCACGATCTCCAGCACCGAGCGGCCGCTGCGGTCCTGGCTGAGGCGTCGCTCGGCGTTCTCGATGACGATGACCGAGCTGTCCACCACCAGGCCGAAGTCGATGGCTCCCAGGCTCATCAGGCTGCCGGCGATGCCGAAGCGCAGCATGCCCTGGAAGGCGAAGAGCATGGACAGGGGGATGGCCAGGGCCACGATCAGGCCCGCCCGCAGGTTGCCCAGGAAGGCGAACAGGATGGCCACCACGATGATCCCGCCCAGGAACAGGTTCTCCTGCACGGTCTCGAGCACGTGGTCGACCAGCGCCGTGCGGGTGTAGACCGGCTCGAGGCTCACGCCGTCGGGCAGGGAGGCTCGGACCTCGGCCAGGCGGTCCTCGAGGGCGCCGGCCACCTCCCGGCTGTTCTCGCCCATGAGCATGAAGCCCAGCCCCAGCACCACCTCGCCCTCGCCCTCGGCGGTGGCGGCGCCGCGGCGGAGCTCGTGACCTTCGGCCACCCGGGCCAGATCACCTACGCGGACGGGGGTGCCGCCCTCGGCGCGGACCACGATGGAGGCGACCTCCTCTACGCTGGTGGCCAGGGCCAGGCCCTGCACCAGCCAGGCCTCGCCGGCTTGCTCGAGGACACCACCGCCCACGCTGGCGTTGTTGGAGCGCAGGGCGGCCTCCAGCTCGTCCAGGGTCACCTCGTGCTCCAGCAGACGGACCGGGTCCACGATCACCTGCAGCTGGCGCTCGTAGCCGCCCCAGCTGTTGACCTCGGCCACACCGGGGACGGTGAGCAGCTGGGGGCGCACCACCCAGTCGTGCAGGCTGCGCAGCTCGGTGGCGTCCCAGCGGTGGTCGCCGCGCACCAGGTACTGGAACACCTCGCCCAGGCCGGTGGACAGGGGCCCCAGGCTGGGCTGGGCCACGCCCTCGGGCAGGGCCACGGCGCCCAGGCGCTCGGAGACGGCCTGGCGGGCGCGCCAGATGTCGGTGCCGTCTTCGAAGACCACGGTGACCTGTGAGAAGCCGAACTTGGAGATGGAGCGCATGGTCTCGAGGGCGGGCAGGCCCCCCAGGGCCTGCTCCACCGGGAAGGTCAGCTGCCGCTCCACCTCTTCGGGGGACAGGGCCGGGGCCACGGTGTTGACCGTGACCTGCACCGGCGTGGTGTCCGGGTAGGCGTCGAAGGGCAGCTCCCACAGGGCCCACAGCCCGCTGACCACCAGCAACAGTGCGCCGAGCAGGACCAGGGGTCGCTGCTGCAGGCACAGCTCGACGAGCTTGCTGAGCATCTCAGCCCTCCTCGTGCTCGATCTCGCAGCAGCCGGCGCCGATGGCGTCCCGTCGCAGCTCGGTCTTGAGCAGGAAGGCGCCGGTGGTCACCACGGTCTCCCCGGCCTTCACGGGGCCCTGGATCGCGACGCGATCGCCCAGGCTCTCTCCTCGGTCCACCGCGCGGGGCTCGTACAGCCCCGGCTCGAGGCGCACGAACACCACCCAGCCGTCGTCGAGGCGCTGCAGGGCGTCGCGGGGCACCACCACGCCCTGCCCCTCCTGCTGGGACCACACCCGGGCCTGGCCGAACTGGTTGCCGCGCAGCAAGCCGTCGGGGTTGGGCAGCTCCGCCCGGGCGGCCACCGTTCGGGTGACGGGGTCCACCTCGGCGCTCATCCAGGTGATCTCGCCCTGGAACCCTCCAACGCCGATGCCGTCCACCTCGACGGTGACGGCGTCTCCCAGGGTGACCTCGGCGGCGTCGGCCTCCCGCAGGGACAGGTTGGCCCACATCACCGAGGGATCGGCGAGCACCACCAGCAGGTCGGTGGTGGAGACCGCGCTGCCCAGCACCGCCGGCCGGCGGATCACCTCGCCCCCGATGGGTGCCCGCAGGGAGTAGCGGGCACCGACGTCGTCCGCGCTGGCACCCACGGCGTCCAGGGCGGCGCTGGCGGCGTGGACGGCGCCGCTGGCGGCCTCGAGCTCCTGGGAGGCCAGCTCCACCTGACGCTCGCTGGCGATGCCGGCCTGGCGAAGCTCGTGTTGGCGGTCCAGGTCGGCCTGGGCGCTGCGCTCCCGCTCCCGGGAGGCGGCGAGGCTGGCCCTCAGCTCGCCCACCTCGGCGCTGTCCAGCAGGGCCAAGGTGTCGCCACGGGATACCCGCTGGCCGAGGTCCACCCGCAGCGCGCGCACCACCGAGCCGGCGGGGGCGCGCACCTCCGCGAAGCGGTCGCCGTGGAAGCCGACGCTGGCGGTGGCGCCGATGCCGCCATCCACCGCCGCCATGTCGGCAGTCGCGGTCTGGATGCCAGCCTGGATCTCGATCTCGGCGGACCGGAAGCGGATGCGGGTGCCGGCGTAGGCGTCCAGGGGCGGTCCGCCTGCGGGGGGCTCCACGCCGTGGCCGCAGAGGTGGCAGACGGACTCGGGCAGGTCGTGGGGTGCGCACCAGTCGCCCTTCGCGATGTACTCGGCGGCCAGGTCTGGGTTGCAGATGGTGCACTTGGACTCCGGCACCATGTGCTCCCAGCACCAGTCGTCCGCGGGCCAGCCTGTGGCCTCGGGCTCGGGCTCGGGCACTGGCTCGGGCGCGTCGGGGGCGCCGCAGGCCAGGGCCAGGACGAAGGTGGTGAGGACGGCGAGGAGGAGGCGACGGCTCATGGGGTCCATCCAGCGGCAGAGAGCATGGCGGTGCCCGCCAAGGCGGCGGCCAGCTCGGCGTCGGCGTGCTCGCGCAAGGCGTCGGCGGCCTGGGCTCGGGCGAGGATCAGCTCGGAGAGGGGGATCTGACCGAGGTCGTAGGCGGCCCCGGCGGCATCGGACTGCAGGGCGGCCTGGGGCAGGCTGCCGGTGGTCAGCAGATCGGCGGCGGCCAGCCGCAGGCGGTAGGCCTGGGATGCGGCGTGGTGGGTCACGCGGGCCTCGCGGCCGCCCTCGTCGAGGGTCACCTCGGCGAGGTCCAGCCGGGCCCGGCTCGCGGCGCGCTCGCCCTGGGCGCGTTCGAAGAGGGGGAGCTCGACGCTCACGCCGGCCATCCAGATCTCGTCCCCCTCCTCGCGGGCGTGGTGGGCCCACAGGCCCAGCTCGGGGAGGGCTTCGCCCCGGGCCAGGCGCTGTGCGGCCCGTGCGCCCTCGAGGCGGGCCTCGAGGGCCTGCAGGTCGGGTCGGTCGGACCGGGCCTGGGCCAACGCCCCTCGGTAGCGCTCGCGGTCCAGCAGCTCCCCGTCGAGCTGCAGCTCGGCGCCGGACTCGAGGCCCAGCAGGTGCTGCAGCTGGGCCGTGGCCTCGACCTGGAACGCTTCGGTCTCGAGCACCCGGGCCTCGGCTCGGGCGGCGTCCAGCTGGGCCATGGCGGCGTCCAGCTCCGAGGCGTCCCCGATCCGGGCCCGCAGCGCGGTGGCGTCGCGCAGCTGGGCGGCTCGGGCGGCGAGCTGCCGCTCGATTGCCAGCCGCTCGCTGGCGTGCAGGCAGTGCAGGAAGGCCGCGGATGCCAGGGCAGCCACGTGGCGGCGGCTGTCCTCCGCCCAGCGCTCGGCCTCGCTGGCGTCGGCCTGGGCGACGGCGCGGCTGGGGAGCAGGGTGCCGATGGGCAGGGGCTGGCTCACCCCCAGCTCCAGCTCCTCCGCGGGCCCGTCGCCACGGCGACCCAGGCCGGCCTCCAGCTCCGGGTTGGGTGGCGCGCCGGCGCCGCGGGCCGCTGCTCGGGCGGCGGTGGCCTCGAGCTCGGCCTGTCGCAGCTGGGGTGCCCGCTCCAGGGCTACGGCGATGGTGCGGTCGAGGGTGAGGGGGATCGGTCCTTGCTCTGCGGCGGCGGTCGGGCTGACCGCCAGGGCGAGCAGGAGACCCAGGGATCTCCAGCGAGACATGGTCGCTCCGGGGGGATGGCCCCAGCTGTGGGGCGCACCCTTGTGGGGTTCAGGCGCAGCTGTGCTTCAGGCCTGGGCCCCGGAGCGTGGGGGGTGGAAGATCCGGCTGACGGGGGACTCGGCGGGGGTGGTCAGCCGGGCGAGGGGGCGTGGGACCACAGTCAGCGAGCCGCACGCGGAGGGCAGGGCAGGCCGGCTCACGGGGACCACGGTGCCGGCCAGGGCGCAGCCCGGGCAGTCGTGACAGCCGGGGGGGCAGTCGTGGTCGGGGGCTTCGACGGGCTCGGCGCCGGTGTCGGGGGCGTCGGGCGGGGCGTGGTCGGGGCAGCAGGAGGTGGCGGTAGGCTCGGCGCCCGAGGGAGCGGCGCTGTCGGTCAGCGCGAGGCCCAGGCCCGCCAACAGCACGCAGGCCAGCAGCGCCCACACCGCGAGGGTGAGGGGGGAGGGCGTGGGGGCTGGGCGGTGGGG
>CAZHIK010000323.1:0-9002 GCA_964532635.1 uncultured Enterobacterales bacterium | reverse complement strand
GGCCCAGCTCCTCGCAAGCCCCCCTCCTGGCGCCGCATGCTCCTGCTCGGGGTGTTGCTGACCGCGTTCGCAGCCTTCTACGTCCTGGGCCGCAGCCCCGAACCCCCAGGGCTGTTCGAGACCGTGGACTACCCGTTCGTTCACGTGCCACCGGGGAGCTTCGACATGGGCAGCGCGCCGGCGGAGGCCGACCGCGACCCCCTCACCGAGACTCTCCACAACGTCACCATCAGCCGCGACTTCACCATCGGCGCCACCGAAGTCACCCAGCAGCTGTGGGAAGCGGTGATGGGCAACAACCCCTCCCGCAGGGAGATGGAGGGGGAGAGCCTGTTGGGCCCGAAGCTCCCGGTGCAGAACGTGAGCTGGCTCGACGCCGTCCGGTTCTGCAACCGCCTGTCGGAGCTCGAGGGCCTCGAGCCGGTCTACGATCAGACCGACGGCCCGGCCTCCGGGGTCGTCTGGAACTCCGGCAAGAACGGCTATCGGCTGCCCAGCGAGGCCGAGTGGGAGTTCGCCGCCCGAGCGGGTCACGCCGGCCTGTACGCGGGCACCAACAGCCCACAGCAGATCTGCCGCTACGCCAACATCAGCGGCGCCAGCGCCCGCCGCGCCCTGGGCCTGGGGATGGAGACCTTCCCCTGCGAGGACGGGTTCGAGACCATCGCGCCCGTGGCCAGCCTCGAGCCCAACGACCTGGGCCTGTACGACATGACGGGCAACGTCAAGGAGTGGGTGTGGGACTGGAGCGGTGCCTACTCCAGCGCCTCCGCCGTCGACCCGACCGGCCCACAGCGGGGCTCTGAGCGCGTCGCGCGGGGTGGGGCCTGGTTCGACGCCGCGCCCTACGTCCGCCTGGCCTACCGCAGCAAGAATCCCCCAAACATCCACGACAGCACCCTGGGCTTCCGGCTGGCGCGCAACGGCGCTCACTGACGGATCACACGGCCTGGCTCCTCCCACTTCCCGAGATGGAAGGGGAGAGTTCCATGAAACGCAGAGCCCTCATCATCCTCACGATCGTCTACGCCCTGCCCGATCTGATCCCGGACGCCGCGGCGACCCCGAGCCCCGATCCCATCGAACAGGGCGCCCAGCTCAGCGGCGAGGAGATGTTCCGCTTCACCAGCCTGGCCGTCCAGGAGATCGAAGCCACGGTCCGGGAGGTCTCACGGATGCTGCAGGAAGCCGAACGCCAAGAGGACTCGGTGGCCGTGCAGTGCTTGAACAGGAAGCTGCCCACCATGCAGGCCCTGCTCGAGGTCGCGGAGCAGGCCAAGCTGAGCTGCCAGCAGGCCCGGCTGAAGGGGGATCGCGGCGTGGCCGAGTACGAGCTCCGGAAGATCGCCATCGCCCTGAACAAGATCCGGGAAACCCACGCCGAGGCCGTGGCGTGCTCGACCGGAGGGACCACTGTGGTCGAGGGTCGGGACTGGAAGTTCTCGGGCATGGGGGGCTTCGGCGACGAGACCGAGCCCCTGGAGTACGACCCCCCAGACGAGGACCCTCCCCCCACCAGCCAGTTCCAGTAGCCATGGCCGGGGGGCTGCTCAGCCCTTGCGTAGCATCCGGCTGGTGACGATGGAGACCGAGTTGGCCAGGTAGCCGGGGGCCATCTTGACCAACATGCTGGTCAGGCTCGGGTCCGGCCGCTGGGCGCTGTCCACCGCCCGAAGCTCGAGGGCGTGGAAGCTGCAGTGCACCACGCACAGCCCGCAGCCGATGCAGCGCCGTGCGTCCCAGGTGGGGGGCTGGCCTTTGGTCTCGCTGTCGGCGAAGGCCGCCACCGGACAGGCCTTGCTGCACTTGCCGCAGGCCTTGCACAGCTCGGCCTTCATCTCGGGCACGAAGTGAGGGCTGGCGATGAGCCCGGGGGCATTCAGCTCCGAGACCATGCGCAGCGCGTGACAGCAGCAGCCGCAGCAGGAGCAGCTGCCGTTGACCTTGCCCCCCGCCACGTTGCCCATCCAGGTCACCGAGCCTTCCTCTTCGGCGGCGCGCTTGATGGCCAGCACCTCCTGGCGATCGATGCGCCGCATCAGGCCGCGCTCGACCATGAACCCGGCCATGCTGCCGAAGGTGGTGCAGTTCTCGGTGGCCTTGCCGCAGTCCTGGTCGGTGTACTGCATGGCCAGGCGACACTGGCAGTGCCCCACGGCGAAGTCGTCGTAGTCGGCCAGGATCTCCTCGAGCTTGTCCGAGGGCCAGGCCGCCGACGTGTTCTCGATGCTGCGACCCACGGGCAAGTAGCGGACAGCGGGGCGGGTGGTGCGGGCGTACTCCCGCATGAATCCGGTGTCCCACAGCTGCTCGAACAGCTCGGCGAAGCGCCGGTGCCAGTCGGTCCGGGTTCCGAGATCCGGGGTCATCAGGGCCAGCTCGAAGGTGCCGGGCACCACGGGCATGAGGGCGTACTTGCGTGGCTCACTCCAGGCCAGCAGCACCATCTTGTCGAAGGACAGGGAGTCGAGCACCGCGCGGGCCGAGGGCTCGTCGCAGCCAGCGGACCGAGCCACCCGCGCCGCGGTGCGCGACCGCACGGGCGGGAGATGCTGCACCAGCTCCGCCTCGTCCTCGGTGAAGAGGTGGGCGGTGATCTCCTCGAGCAGCTCCGAGTAGGGTGGACCGTTGAGGAACGGGGAGCTGAAGGCCCGGGCGATACGACGATGGGCGGGCGTGAGCGTATTCGCGCCGACGAAGACCGAGGAGTGGGGGCTCGTAGACATGGTGACGACACGGTACCATGCGGTAGCCTGCCTCCAACGCAGCCCCGCTGCCCGGAGCGCCCCCTTCGACCCAGTCCCGCCCTCAGCGCCCGCGGCCACGGCTTCGGCACCGAGCCGGTGTTCCTGGCGGCTATCAGCACCATCCTGGGCGCCATCCTGTTCCTGCGCTTCGGCTACGCGGTGGGCAACGTCGGCGTGCTGGGTGCCATCGGCATCGTGATGGTGGCCCACCTCATCACCATCCCCACCGGACTGGCGGTGGCGGAGATCGCCACCAACCTCAAGGTCGAGGGCGGCGGCGAGTACTACATCGTCAGCCGCTCCTTCGGCACCACTGTGGGTGGTGCCATCGGGCTGTCCCTGTACCTGTCCCAGGCCATCTCGGTGGCCTTCTATATGATCGCCTTCTCCGAGGCGTTCCGACCCCTGTTCGGATGGATCCTGGAGCACACCGGCTTCACCATGGACACTCGCATGATCGGCCTACCGGCGGCGGGTGTGTTGCTGATCCTCATCCTGCGCAAGGGCGCCGACCTCGGTGTGAACGCGCTGTGGATCGTGGTGGGCATCCTGGCGCTCGCACTGGCCCTGTTCTTCCTGGGCCAGCCCTCCGACGCCCCGGGCACCATCGACCTGCTGGCCAAGGTGGACGAACCGGATCGTTTCTCCAGGGTCTTCGCCATCGTCTTCCCTGCCTTTACGGGCATGACCGCTGGCGTGGGGCTGTCCGGCGACCTGCGCAACCCGCGGCGCTCCATTCCGCTGGGCACCATCGCCGCCACCATCACCGGCATGGTGGTCTACATCCTCATCGTCATCAAGATGGGCTTCAGCGCCAGCCCCGAGCGGCTGGACAGCGACACCTTCGTGATGGGCCACATCGCGCTGTGGGGCCCTGCCATCCCCATCGGGCTGGCGGCGGCCACCCTCTCCTCGGCCATCGGCTCCATCCTGGTGGCCCCCCGCACCCTGCAGGCCCTGGCTGGCGACGACATCCTGCCGGTGGCGGGGGTCAACCGCTTCCTGGCGCGAGGCCGGGGTGGGGCCAACGAGCCCTTCAACGCCACCCTGATCACCGCCGCTATCGTGCTGGTCTTCGTCTCCGCGGGCAGCGTGGACTTCGTGGCGCAGATCATCTCCATGTTCTTCATGGTGACCTACGGCGCCCTGTGCGCCATCAGCTTCCTCCAGCACTTCTCGGGCAACCCCAGCTACCGCCCCACCTTCCGCTCCCGCTGGTACTTGAGCGGCCTCGGGGCGGTGGCCTGCGTGGTGATGATGTGGGAGATGTCGCCCCTGTACACGGTGCTGGCCTGGGGCGTGATGGCCGGCATCTACCTCTGGCTGCGCACCAGCCGCAAGGGCGAGCAGGACGTGTCGGTGATGGTGCAGGGCGCCGTGCAGCAGTTGGTTCGCAGCCTGCACGTGCTGCTGCAGAAGCAGCGCGCGGGCCGGGCCCAGGCCAACTGGCGGCCCAGCTTCCTGGCCATCTCCCGCAACTCCTTCACCCGCCTGGCGCCCTTCGACCTGCTGCGCTGGATGTCCCAGCACTACGGCTTCGGAACCTTCTTCCACTTCATCGAGGGCCGGCTCACCGAGCAGACCAGTCACGAGGCCAAGGACGTGCTGGAGCGC
Source organism: uncultured Enterobacterales bacterium (assembly GCA_964532635.1). Lineage (GTDB taxonomy): Bacteria > Myxococcota_A > UBA796 > UBA796 > JAFGLY01 > CALDOK01. Next base: position 4,641 of record CAZHIK010000323.1, on the reverse strand, counting down.
CTGGTGCAGCAGAGCCAAGCCAGCCACGCCAGCCTGTACGTGGACACCATCGTCTCCCCCAGCTTCCACACCGCCGTGGCCCAGATGGTCCAGATTCCCGGCATCTCGGGCATGGACAACAACTCCATCCTGTTCGAGTTCCGCAAGGGTGCCAGCGACGAGCTGGTGGACATCATCGTGGGCACACGCTTCGCCGAGGTGGCGGGGCTGAACATCTGCGTGCTGCGCAGCTCGGATCACCACTTCGGCTACCGCCGGATGATCCACATCTGGCTGACCCACGGCGACTACCGCAACGCCAACCTGATGATCCTGCTGGCCTACATCCTGGCGGGCCACCCCGAGTGGAGCGACGCCGAGATCCGCCTCTTCGCGGCCTTCGAAGACGCCTCCCTGAACGAGGGGCTGCAGACCCTCAACACCCTGATCGCCGAGGGCCGCATCCCCATCTCCAGGAGCAACGTCCACCCCGTGCCCATGCGCGGCGACGTCACCTTCTCCGAGCTGGTCTGCGAGCAGTCGGAGCAGGCCGACCTGGTCATCACGGGCTTCTCGGTGGCACGCATGACCCGCGACGGCGGCGCCTTCCTGCAGGCCTTCGAGGGCATCCAGGACATGCTCTTCGTGCAGGCCGGCGAAGAGATCCTGATCACCGGCGAGAGCGCCCCCCGGGTGGTCGAAGAGACGGCCGAGGTCGCCGAGGAGCCCACCGATCCGAAGATCGGAGAAGAGTGATGTAGGGGCGGGGTTAATCCCCGCCCGCTACGGCGCCCGCCCTGATCAGCCCAGCACGAAGTACAGGATGATCAGGATGGACAGCGTGGTCAGCCCCAGCGCAAAGGCACAGCCGCAGCCGATGATCAGCTTGTTGCTCGATTTTTTCTCGGGCTCGGCCTCCGCGCCGGGGATCTCGGGCGTTGGCGGGGGCTCGGTGGAGAGCTGATCGAGGGGCGTGAAGTTGCCGCAGCGGCCGCAGGGCACGCCGGTGGTGACGTGAGCGACGTTGGGATGCAGCCGGTTGCTGCAGTGGGGGCAGAAGGCGCCACTGTCGAAGCTCGCCACCAAGGCCTCGGCCCGAAGGTGCTGCAGCGCGGCGGCGTAGATGTTGTATGCCGCCAGCTCTCCCTCGTACTCGTCGGTGTAGAACTCGCGCCCGCAGGCCCCGCACTGGGTGATCTCGAGGGCCTGGGGACCGCCGCCCCAGGGCACGGCCAGGGCGCCGCAGCTCTTGCAGGGCAGGATGGGCTGGCCGGCCTGGTCCACGACGGGTGTGCCGGCCGCCGCCTCGTCGCGGAAGCGCAGAACCTGGTCGTGCAGGGTGGCGTAGTCGTCGCCGGCCTGCACGGAGCCGCAGCGGCTACAGGTGACGCGGGGGCCGAGCTCGCCGGTGACGGGGACAGCGGTGTGACCGCAGCGGAGACATGGGAGGGTGTAGCTGGTCATGGGGGCCTGTATTCCGCTGGGAGAAGGCGCGCTGTGCTACGATTCGGGGCCGCAGCCTTCGGAGAACACCATGAAACTCCACGCGATGCTTTGCGTTCTCGCTCTCTCGGCATGCAAGCTCGACACCTCGGGCGATCTGACGAGAGATGCCGACGGCGATGGCTACTCCGTCGTGGACGGAGACTGCGACGACAACGAAGCCTCGGCCTACCCCGGCAGCGTCGAGGTGCCCTACGACGCCATCGATCAGGACTGCGATGGGCTTGATCTGACGGATGTGGATCAGGACGGCTACGACGCCGAGGTTGTGGGCGGTAGCGACTGCGACGACGAACGCTCGGGGGTCCACCCCGGTGCCGACGACGTCTGGTACGACGGCGTGGACAGCGACTGCGACGGCTCCGACGACTTCGACCAGGACTACGACGGCTACGTCCCCAGCAACTACGAAGGCCAGGCCACCGAGTACGTAACCGCGTCCGGCGCCCTCCCCGGGGGAGACTGCGACGACCTCGACGATGGGGTCAACCCAGCGGCCGACGACGCCTGGTACGACGGCGTGGACAGCGACTGCGACGGCGCCAGCGACTACGACCAGGACGGCGACGGCTACGACAGCGACGCCTACCAAGGCCTTGACTGCGACGATCTGGACGCCGAGGTCAACCCGGAGGCCAAGGAGCTGTCCGACGACGGAAAGGACAACGACTGCTACGACGACCTTCCGCAGATCGACAGCCTGGAGCTATCGCTGGAGGAGCTGTACACCGACAGCGTGCTGATGGCCCTGGTCGAGGTGAGTGATCCGGACGGTGATCCGGTGGACGTCCTGTATGAGTGGTACGTCGACGGCGTGCAGGCGGAAGCCACCGGGGATCTGCTGGCCTCGAGCAGCTTCTCCCGGGGCCAGATCGTCTACGTCAAGGTCACCCCCACCAGCACGGACCAGGAGGGCGCTCCCGTCTCGAGCGAGCTGCTGACCGTGCAGAACAGCACCCCGGTCATCGACGACGTGGAGCTGTCCACCCTCGAGCCCTACGAGGGGGACACCATCACGGTGACCGTGACGGCGTCGGACGCCGACGACGACAGCCTGATCCACAGCTACCGCTGGCTGGTGGACGGGGTGGAGGCGGAAGACAGCGCCGAGCTGGGCTCCGAGTGGTTCGACAAGCACCAGGAGATTGTTGTCGAGGTGACCACCACCGACGGCACCGCCACCAGCTCGGCGGTATCCAGCGCGCTGGCGGTGGCCCAGAACACCCCGCCCGTGCTCGATGAGCTGGAGCTGAGCGCCAGCGAGCTGTACACGGACGACTCCATCACCGTGACCGCCAGCGCCACGGATGCCGACGGCGACACCGTCACGTTCAGCTACGCGTGGACGGTGGACGGCACCAGCGCCGGCAGCGGGACCGATGGGCTGGATGGCACCAGCGAGTTCGACAAGGGCCAGATCGTGCAGGTCGAGGTCACCCCCATCGACGACGACGAGAGCGGCACCGCGGTGAGCTCCGACGCCATCGAGGTGTCGAACAGCGCACCCACCGAGCCGGTGGTGACCATCTCACCCTCCAATCCCACCCCCGGCTACGACGACATGGTCTGCGAGCTGACCACCGCCTCCACCGACGCGGACGGGGACAGCATCACCTACACCTTCTCCTGGACCCAGGACGGCGCGGCCTACACCGGCGCCGGCACCACCACCCACACCGGCGACACCGTCTACGCCGCCGTCTTCGCCGCCACCGAGGTCTGGGAGTGCACGGTGGTCCCCTCCGACGGCACGGAGGACGGCCCAGAGGCAAGCATCTCCCTCGCGGTCGGCTGCGATGACGACGACGACGGCCACCTGTCGTTGGTCTGCGACGGGCTGGACTGCAACGACTCCGACGCCTCCATCAACCCCGGCGCCACCGACACCTGGTACGACGGCGTCGACCAGGACTGCGACGGCTGGTCGGACTACGACGCCGACGGGGACGGCTACGACAGCGACATCTACGGCGGCGACGACTGCGACGACAGCGACAGCTCCCGCAACCCCGGGGTCACCGAGATCTGGTATGACGGCACCGACCAGGACTGCAGTGGGGGCAGCGACTACGACGCCGACGAGGACGGCTTCAACGACTCCTCCGGCGGCGGGCTGGACTGCGACGACACCCGCGCCGACATCAACCCCGACGCCACCGAGATCTGCAACGGCGTGGACGACGACTGCGACGGACAGCCGGACCTCGCCGTCCCCAGCGCATACACGGCCATCCAGGACGCCATCAACGCCGCCTCGAACGGCGACGTGGTCTGCGTGGATGTCGGCACCTACTACGAGAACCTGGACTTCTCGGGCAAGACCATCGAGCTGCACGGCATCTACGGCGCCAACTACACCGTGATCAACGGCGGCGGGACCGCGCCCGTGCTCACAGTGGACAGCGGCGAGGGAGCTGGCACGCTCGTCGAAGGCGTCACCCTCACCGGGGGCTACGCCGTCGAGTACGGTGGCGGCATCTACATGAACAACTCCGAGCTGGAGCTGCAGGACGTGGCCATCACCGACTGCGAGGCCGGCTACGGCGGCGCCGCCATCTACCAGCACTACATGGACGACAGCACCCTGACCGCCACCAACCTCGAGGTCTCGCGCTGCGACGCTACCGGGGGCTACGGAGGCGCTGCGATCTACCAGTACTCCGGAACCCTGGTCCTCGACACCGCGACCATCGAGGACTGCGCGGGCACTGGGCTGCGCTCCAACGGTAGCGTCGACCTCGACTCGGTAGACATCGACAGCTGCATTGGGGGCTCCAGCAGCTACGGTGGCGGGATGTGTCTCGAGGGCAGCTCCCCCACGGTCACCAACTGCACCATCACAAACTGCACAGCGGAGTTCGGAGGCGGGCTGGACTTCTCCGCCTCGTCGGCCACCATCGATGGGCTGACGATCAGCGGCTGCAGCGCGGACTACGGTGGAGGCGTCAACCTCCAGTGGGGCAACGTGGACGGACTCATCGTCTCCGGGAACAGTGCCTACCAGGGCGGCGGCTTCCACATCTCGGGGGATGTTTTGATCGAGAACACGGTCATCACTGGCAACTACGCCTCGGAGGCCGGTGGCGGCTTCGCCCAGAGCAACGGTGCGAGCCCCGTACTTCGCAACTGCGTCGTGTCCGACAACGAATCTCTGAGCAT
>CAZHIK010000322.1:4877-9004 GCA_964532635.1 uncultured Enterobacterales bacterium | reverse complement strand
CTCCCGGGACTCCAGCTCGCCCCCCAGCAGCTCGAGCAGGACAGCCTCGAGCTGCTCGCAGCCCGGACCAGGCAGGCCCGAGACCTCGAAGCGCACCGAGCCATCGGGCCGGATCTCCATGTCGATGACAGCTTGTTGCAGATCAAGACCCATGGCTCAACCTCCGGATGACCGCGACGACCTTGGCCCAGATCCCTCGCCCGGCCAGATCGTCCAGTGCCAGCTGCGCTGGGGCCAGCCCGGGCTCGAGCCCCACGGCCCGCTGCAGCTCCACCCGCGCGCGCTCGAGGTGACCGGCCCGCTCCCAGTACACACCCAGCCGCAAGGCCACCAGCGGGCACTCGGGCAGCAGCACGCGCGCGCGCTCGAGCCAGGTGCGGGCCAGGTGCAGATCCCCCGCGCCCAGGGCGACCTCGCCGCAACGGCGGGCAGTCTCACCGCCGGGCTCGCGCTCGTAGGCCTTGTCCAGGCAGCGGGAGGCGGGCCGGGACTCGGCCCGCAGGTAGAGCACCTCCGCGCGCCCCAGCCAGGTGGTGGCCTCGTCTGGACCGGCGCGCATGGCCCGATCGGACCAGGCCATGGCCTCGTCCGCCTTGCCCTGCCGGGCGGCCGCGCTGGCCCGCAGGGCGTCGAAGCGAGGCCGCTCTCCGGCCACGCGCACAGCCTGCTCGAGCCAGGTGGCGGCCTCGGCGTCCTGGCCCAGCTCGAGCAGCGCCCGGGCCTGCCCCGCCCAGGCCTCCTCGCAGCTGCGCTCCAGCTCCAGCGCCCGGCCGTAGCGGCGTAGGGCCTGCTCGTACCGGCCCTGGCACATGGCCTTGGCGGCCTGCTCGAGGAAGCGAGCCACCCCGAACAGTGGCTCCACCGCCGCGCCGGAACGCTGGGCATCGTCCGCGATGTGATCGAAGCGTCCCACGCTAGCCTCCCCCGCCGATGCGGAGCTTCACGGTGCCGTCCTCGAGACGGGCCTCCTGTTCGACCTCGAGCCCGTAGCGACGCATCTTGGTCACCACCTCCCGATAGGCCACCTGCTGCATCAGCAGGCCCAGGAAGCGCTCGGCGGCGCTGCTCACCTCCTCGCGGCTCATGCCGTGCCCGTGGGCACGCACTGTGAGCTTGCCCCGGATGTCCCGGTCCAGCTCGAGGCGCAGATCCTCGCCCTCGAAGACCAGGTGGCAGCGCTCGGCCACCAGCCTCGAGGCGGCCTCGGCCTGGCGAGGTGCCAGCTCCACCACCTCGGCGGGCTGGACCTCCCCCTCCTCGGCGCGCAGGGACTCCAACTCCTCGCGGCGGCGCAGCGCCAGGGCCCCGGCTGCCGCCGAGGCCACGCCGGCCAGGGCTCCGGCGCTCAGGTACACGGCCCCTCCGGCCGCAACGGTGCAGATCACGGACATCAGCCAGCCCTCCTGGCCCGGCCCCGGGCCCAGCCCCGCAGGGCGGTCAGCGCCTCCTCCCGGGTACGGGACAGGGGCGGGGAGGCCGCCAGGGCCTCCACCAGGTGGCGCGCTTCGAGGGCACTGCCCTCCGCCAGGGCGGCGAAGGAGCCCTCCACCACCGCCGCGGCGATCTCGGCGCCGGAGTAGCCCTCCGAGGCCTCGGCCAGCATGGAGGGCGCTGCGCGCTCCAGCACCCCCCGGTCGCCGCTGGCCGCCACACGGTAGCCCAGGTGGATGCGCCAGATCTCCTCCCGCTGGGACACGTCGGGCAGGTCCACGAAGAAGATCTCGTCGAAGCGTCCCTTGCGCAGCATCTCCGGAGGCAGGGCCGCGATGCGGTTGGCGGTGGCCAGCACGAAGACCGGCGCCTCCTTCTCCTGCATCCAGGTGAGCATGGTGCCGAACATGCGGGCGATGGTGCCGCCGTCGGTGGCCCGCTCGAGCCCCTGGAAGCCTTTCTCGATCTCGTCGATCCACAGCACGCAGGGTGCGATGCGCTCCGCCAGGTCCAGGGCCTGGCGCAGGTTGCGCTCGCTGGCGCCCACAAGCCCCTCCATCAGCGCGCCCACGTCCAGCCGCAGCAGGGGCTGGCGCCACAGCCCCGCCACCACCTTGGCGCTCAAGGACTTGCCACAGCCCTGCACCCCCACCAGCAGCGCGCCTCGGGGGTAGGGCAGCCCCATGGCGCGGGCCTCGGGGGAGAAACCGAGGGCCCGCTGCCGCATCCAGGCTTTCATGGCCCCCAGCCCACCGAGGTCCCCCAAGCCCGCCGTGGGCACGAACTCCAGGTAGCCCGAGCCCCGCACGATGCGGGCCTTCTCAGCGATGAGCTGATCCACGTCGGCCTCGGTGAAGCGGCCACCGGCGGCGCGGATCCGCGCCCAGATGTTCTCCGCCTGCTCCAGGGTGAGCCCCAGGCAGGCCGACGACAGCTGGCACTCCGCCTCGGAGCCGAGGGAGACCCCCAGCTGGCCCGCCACCTCCTGCAGCAGCCGGGCGTGCTCCTCACGGTCGGGCAGCGCCAGCCGGTGTACCGCCGCCGAGCCCACCAGATCCCCCGGGAGCGGATGGCCGGCTCCCACCACCACGATCACCGATCCGCGCTCCCGGACAAGCCGGGCGGTGTCCCGCAGGGCCCGCACCAGCAGCTGGCCTCCCCCACCAGGCTGCAGCAGGTTCCCCAGGTCCAGCAGCACCCAGATCTGGCGCTTGTCCTGCGCTCGCATGTGCTCGAGCAGGGCGAGCGGGTCTCCGTGGGGGCCGGACTTGGCAGCACCCGGCAGGTCGTGCAGGCCCCAGGTCCGGGACCAGCCGGCCACCGGGTCCCCCATGGCGCGGGCGGTGCGACAGATCAGCTCCACCGCCCGCTCCTCCTCGGCCGTGTCCAGCCAGATGAGCGGGTAGCGAGCGCGCAGCAACAGATCGAGCTCAGAGGGCATGGGGCTCCAGGTAGACCAGGCGCTCGCGCAGCGAGGGCTGCTGCTCCGCGAGCAGGGGGAGGATGGTGCCGGTGACCATGGGAGCCACCAGCCGGCCGGCGGCGTCCAGCTCCACGGACACCGGCGGATCCCGGTGGTGGGCACGACGGAGGGGCACAGGCAGGAGGGGCCGAGCCCGGGGCCGGGGCACCCTGGGAGGCAGCAGTGAAGCCGCGCGCACCGCCGCAGCGTCGTCCAGGGTCCGATCGAGCCCAGGCAGACCGCGGGCTTCACCCACGGGGGCGTACTCGAGCATCACTCGGGCGCGCAGGTCCCCCCGCAACTCGCCGATCCAGTGCGCCAGCGGGGCGGTGCAGCAGTCCAGATGACCGGGCAGGGCCAGCACACGCAGGATCAGCCGCCCTCCGGCCTGCAGCAGGCCCTCCGCTGCGGCGCGGGCCTGTGCCGGATGGGAGGTTGGCGCTCCTTGGGCACAGCGCCCGTTGAACCAGCGCACCGTGCCCACCACCCAGTCGAAGCGGGCCGCCAGCTCGGGGGCCAGCTCTCGCTCCCAGCACAGGGCGGTGTTCAGCACCGTGCGCACATCCGGCATGGCGTCCCGAAGCAGCGGCAGCAGCTGCCGGATCCAGGGCAGGTGGAGGGTGGGCTCCCCCCCCACGAAGGCGATCGCGCGGAAGGGAGGGTGGCGGGGATCCAGCAGATCCCGTGCGAGCGCCTCCGGCTCGAGCCGCTCCCCCGCGAGGGCCGACCGCGATGCGCCCGGGACCGCGCAGAAGGGGCAGCGCAAGGGGCATCCCGTGGTGTAGATCTCGTACGTTGGAGCGATCTCGTGCTCTTCGAGCAGCGTGACCCCACGCCAATAGACCCGGGTCAGATCAGCGGGCACTCTCCGCCCGCTCTGGGACGCTCTTTGGGCACCATCCACAGGGACACCTTGCTCTGCACCTGGAGCTTCCGACAAGTCCACGGAACAATGGAGCCAACCGAAGACAAAGTGTGACAATCCCCTGGCGAGGCCCCCTGTTTCCCCGCGATGCCGCGACGGTGTATTCTCGACAAGCCCCCTTTCCAGAGGCGCACTCGGTGAAGCTCGAGATCGGATCGGCGTTCGACACAGGCGTGTACGCGGTGGACCCCTCCAGCCTGGCCTGCCTCGACGGGCTCACCGACGAGCTGGGTGGCGCGCAGGACAAGGCGGCCTTGATCCGCCACGCACGCCAGCAGGTGTGGCGGGATCTCAACATGGGGAAGTTCG
>CAZHIK010000322.1:0-4867 GCA_964532635.1 uncultured Enterobacterales bacterium | reverse complement strand
GCCCCCCCGCCTGCCCCACATCGCCGCCGAGGTGATGCGAGTGGTCTGGAACCCCGAGAGCGACGCGGCGGCGGTCTCCCGGCTCCTGCACCAGGACCAGTTCCTGGCAGGCGCTGTGCTCCAGGTCGCCAACTCGGTGCACTACGGTCCCCGTGGGGGCGGCAAGGTCACGAAGCTCCAGCTGGCCGTGGCCCGCCTGGGCCTGAAGAACACCCGCGCCACGGTGCTCAGCGCCGCGCTGCGCCAGAGCATCTACCGGGGCCGCCACCAAGCCCAGATGCTCGCCCTGTGGCGGGCCGCGGTGGGGGCCGCGGTGGCCATGAACCTCCTCAGCGGCGTGTCGGGAAGGAACGTCGACCAGGCGTTCACCATCGGGTTGCTGCACGACGTGGGCAAGCCGGTCCTGGCCCACGTGCTGGACAAGGTGCTGAAGGAATCCGATAGCGAGCTGGACTTCGACGACCTGGCCGCAGAGACCTTCCACCTGATGCACGCCCGAGCGGGCGCGGCGATCATCGCCGGCTGGCACCTACCCCTCAGCTTCTCCGAGCTGGTGGACCACCACCACGATCCCGATCCGCCCCCCAAGCTCCGAGAGTCCGCGACCTACCTGCGCCTGGCCGACCTGATCTACGAGATCTACCTCGAGGAGGGCCAGGGCATCTACGGCAGCGAGCGCCTGGTGAAGCACCCCCTGGTGGCACGCCTGGGCTTGAGCGAGCGGGCCATGCTCCAGGTGCTGGCGCTCTACCCCGCCGCCCTGGATGGGATGCTCATCACTTGAGCAGCTCGATGCTCCCCGGGTAGCGGTAGGGCTTGCCTTCCTGTGCCGCCACCGCCGCAAGCACGGACATGACCGTGGAGTACACACCCAGGGCGAGCATGGGCAGGATGCCCACGAAGCAGAACATGGTGAAGCCCAAGCAGACCATCATGTAGATGGTCATGGTCAGGTGGAAGTTGCACGCATCCCGGCCGTGCTGGTCCAGCCCTGGGATCTCGTCCTTCTTCCACTGCCAGACCAGCAGCGGCCCCAGGAAGTTGCCCACGGGAACCCCGAGGTAGGCCGAGAAACAGGCCAGGTGTACCCCCATGGCCCACTGGCGCTGCTCCTTCAGGGAAACCTCGGCGGGTTCCAAGGGCTTGGGGCTCAGGGGCTGGTCGGGCTGGGGATCGCCGCTCATCGCTGCACCTCGGGCTGCGGCACCCACGCGGGCAGCGGTGCGAGCAGCTCACCCCGCTCGAGGAAGCGCTCCACGTCGGCCTTGGTGGGGATGCGGCGTTCCCCCCGCAGGCTGTCGCCGTCGTCGCGGGTGAGCACGAAGGCGCGGTTGCGCACGTACTCGCTCGGCTCGCCGTCAGCCTGCTGGATGAAGGTCAGGTCGTACCAGTAGCCGTCGATCTCCATGTAGTGGATGTCGCTGGAGAGGGCGTACAGCTCGTTTTCGTAGTCGTAGCCGTACTGGTCCAGCAGGGGCACTTCCACATGCAGGCTGTCGCCCTGCTGGGTCACCGTGGCCTCGCCCACGTTCCACTCGTCGATGTAGTCGCCGACGTGGAACGCGTAGCGGTCCGTGTCGATGGTGTACTCGGGCACATCCACCGGATCTGGAAGGTCGTCCACCAGGGTGCGCACCGCGGCATCCACGCTGTCGCCGAAGTCGGTGCCGTAGCCGCTGCTCAGGATCGCCACCGCGAACTCCTGATCGGGCAGGACGAAGAAGATGGAGGTGAAGGCCAGGGTGTTGCCCCCGTGCTCCCACACCGGGACCTCGTACCAGCCGCCGTCCAGCTCGAAGCCCCGCTGCACCATCAGGCCGTAGCCGTAGTGCATGACATCATCGAGGTACAGCGTGTTGACGTGCTCGCCGAACACGGCCTCCACCAAGCTGTCCGAGAGCACCGCCGAGTCGCCGTTCATCAGAAAGTCGGCGAAGTACAGCTGCTGGGTAGGGGTGGACCAAGCCAGGCCAGCGGGCCGGGTCCAAGCGTGGTCGGCGATGCTGTCCATCTCCCGGGTACCCATGGTTCCGGTCTGGGGATCGACGCCGTAGCCCACGGCGTAGTCTCCATCCGCGAGCACCTCGGACTTGCGCAGGAAGCTGCGGTCCATGCCCAGGGGCAGGTAGAGGTCTTCCACCATGATGTCGGGCCAGGCGCGGGTGTCGTTTTCCTCGGTGATCAAGCCCGCCAGGGAGAAGTTGGGGTTGGAGTAGTTCCAGAACTCACCCGGAGGGTTCATGAGGTACCAGCCGTTGGCGAAGTCGCCGTAGGTCCAGCTGGCCAGCAGATCGTCGTCCTCGTCCAGCTCCCAGATGGCGTAGTCGTAGAAGGCACCCTGGTGGGTGAGCAGGTGCTCCACCAGGACCTGGTCGTTCCAGTCGCCCCCCCAGCGGAACTCCAGCTCCGGCAGGGCCACGGCGAGGGTGTCGTCCAGGGAGACCAGGCCCTGCTCTACCTTCTGCAGCAGCGCCACCGCGGTCTGCTTCTTGGTGTCCGAGCCGATCTGGAACAGGGTGTCGGCCGTGATGGGCACATCCTGGTCGGGGTGGCCCGAGCCGAAGGCTGCCGCAAAGGTGACCAGACCATCCTCCATCACCGCGACCGACACGCCCGGGGCATCGGAGGCAGCCAGATCGGCCTGGATGGCTTCGACCAGTGGATCGAAGCGGGCGTCCCAGCCGGTGTCCAGGGGCCTGGTGTCGAGGGGCCCGGTGTCGTCGGTGATGTCGGCGTCCTTGTTGCAGGCGAACAGCAGCGGGAGGAGGAGCGGGAGAGCGCGCATGGTGTGTCCTCGGGTGCAGGTCTCGGCGCTGGTACGGAGCGCGCACCGAAACATTCGACGTTCACTGGAGAAAGATACCCGCCCGAGCGATCCGTTGACCCCGACTAGAACGAAAGCCCGAACGTGCCCGCGAGCGCGAGCACCGATGGCATGTAGAAGCGTTCGATCTCCACGTCGTCGATCTCGACGCTGGGCAGGTCGAAGCTGCCGGTGGCGGCGGTGAAGCTGATCCGTGCACCCACGCAGGGGCGCAGCTTTCCGCGCCCGAAGCCCAGCCCGAGGCCGCCGAAGAAGCGTGGCCCCAGGTGCAGGGCCAGCGGCTCCATGTCGTGATCCCATAGCCGGATGGCCTCCGCACCCAGCCCCGCTTCCCAGAAGGGGTGCAGCCCCTCGGAGCCCGGGATGTCGGCCCGGTAGCCCAGATCCAGCATCACGCGGCCCATCTCGCCGAAGTCTATCCAGGCGTGCCGCGCCCCCAGATCCACCAGCACCCAGGTCCCGTCACCCCTGCCGAAGCCCAGATCCGCCCGCGCCCCGAAGCTCAGCGGCAGGCTGTGCTCCACGTCCTCTCCCGAGTAGCGGGCCATGGGGGAGTGGATCGTGGGTAGCTCCCCATGCAGTCCGAAGCTGACGCTGGCCAGGGCGGTGCCGGGGGCGAGGAGGAGGAGGAAGGGCAGGAGGGGGCGGATTCTCACGGTCGGTCTCCAGGTCCAGACCTGCCCTATCCATTAGGAGTACACCATGCCCCTCGCCTTCTTCGTCTCGGATCTGCACGGCTCTGTCAGCCGCTACCGCACGCTGTGGGATCGCGCGCGGGCCGAAGCGCCGGTGGCCATCTTCCTGGGGGGAGACCTGCTGCCCGGGGGGTTTCTGCACGGGGCCGACAGCGACGTTCGAGACGGAGACTTCATCGAAGACTTCCTGGCCGGGGGGTTCCTGCAGCTACGCCGGGCCCTGGGCGAGCGGGCTCCCCTGGTCTTCCTGGTGCTGGGCAACGACGATCCGGCAGCCACCCTGCCGGCCTTCGAGCGCGCCGCGGGTCGCGGAGCCTGGGAGCCCCTCCACCTGCGCAAGGCTTCGCTGGGACAGCGGCAGGTCTACGGCTACGGCTGCGTGCCCCCCACCCCCTTCGCGCTGAAGGACTGGGAGCGCTACGACGTGTCCCGCTACGTAGGCCCAGGATCGGTCTCCCCGGAGGACGGCTGGCGCTCCGCGCCCATGGAGCGGCACATGATCCGCTTCCAGACCATCCACCGCGACCTGGATCACCTCACCGGCGTGGACGATCTGGCCGACGCGATCTTCCTGATGCACACCCCGCCCCACGACACCCACCTGGACCACGCCGGCATCCAGGCCGCCGCTGGGGACGACGTCTCGGTGGACCCCCACGTCGGCAGCATCGCCGTGCGCCGCCTGATCGAGCGGCGCCAGCCTTGGCTCACCCTCCACGGCCACATCCATGGCTCATGGCGCCGCACCGGCCACTGGAAGCAGAAGCTGGGGCGCACCACCATGATCAGCGCGGCCCACGATGGCCCCCAGCTGGCCCTGGTGCGCATGGATCTCGACCACCCCTGGGGAGCGGAGCGAGAGCTCATCGGGGTGTAGCGCAGCCGCGATCCGGTGCTACCCTGGGTGGGCCTCGCCTCCCGGAGGGAGCCATGCGCCCACTCGTCCTCGCCTCGGTCCTGATCGTCCTCGCCGCCTGCCGCAACGACCCGGACAAGCCCGACACCGACACCCTCCCCCCCGACGACACCGCCCCCGACCTGGTGGACGCCGACGGCGACGGCTGGTTCGAAGACGAGGACTGCGACGACGCCGACGCCTCGGTGCACCCCGACGCCGACGAGAGCTGCGATGACATCGACAACGACTGCGATGGCGAGATCGACGAGGACGACGCCATCGACGCCAGCACCTGGTACGCCGACGCCGACGGGGACGGCTGGGGCCTCGAGGCCGAGACGATCTCCGCCTGCGAGCAACCCAGCGGGTACGTCGCCGACTTCGGTGACTGCGAGGACGACGACCCCGAGAGCTACCCCGGCGCCCCGGAGCGCTGCGACGGCATCGACA
>CAZHIK010000321.1:0-9014 GCA_964532635.1 uncultured Enterobacterales bacterium | reverse complement strand
CGGGGATTCGGTCGAAGTTGCTGTAGTCGTCGCCGTTCTTGCAGGTCTCGAGGGGGCTGAACCAGTCGTCGTCCTGGTGGTTGACGTAGTAGGGGTGGTTCTCGTGCACGTGGTTGACCACCCAGTCCATCAGCACGCGCATGTTGCGGCTGTGGGCGGCCTCCACCAATTCGTGCAGCTTGTCGTCGCCGCCGTAGTGCTCTTCGACGGTGCGGGCCGAGTCGGGCCAGTAGCCGTGGTAGCCGGAGTAGCTGCCGCAGTCGGCGGAGTAGGCGCCCTCGGCGTTGTCCTGGGGGTTGGCGATCCAGATGACGGTGACGCCCAGGTCGTCCAGGTAGGGCAGCATGTCGATCAGGCCCTGGAAGTCGCCGCCCATGTAGGAGCCCAGCTCCCAGCTGGCGCCTTCGGAGCTGTCGATGGAGGTGTCGCCGTTGGCCACGCGATCGATGAAGGCGTAGTACATCAGGCCGCCGTCCCAGTCGGTCTCGTCGAGCCAGAAGGGGACGTAGATCTCCTTGGAGCTGTAGCCGTCCTCGTCCGTCACCTGGAAGCGCAGGGTGTGGCGGGTGGCGTCGAGCCCCGAGAGGCTGACGGAGAAGGAGCCGCCGTCCCAGGCATCATCGATGGGCTCGTCGTCGAGGGTGGCCACGGCGTCCACGATCTCGCCGCCCTCGGCGCCCAGCAGGGCCCCGACCGTCACGTCGATGCCGCGGCCGCTCCGGTCGATGTTCACGGACTCGACCTCGAGCAGGGGCACGGTGCAGTTCTCGACGCGCACCATGGAGTTGCAGCTGTCGGCGTTCAGGGAGCAGTCCTGGCTCCACCAGGTGTCGGAGGGCTCCTTGTAGCCCTCGTCGCACTGGATGAGGTTGGCGTTGGGATCGCAGGTCCAGCCCTGGCTGCCGCCGGAGATCTCGACGAACTTGTAGGGGTGGGCCCCCGGGTCCAGCTCGATGTCGGCGGTCCACAGGCCGTCGCCCACGTGCTCGAGGGGGTGGGACTCGGTGGACCAGTCGTTGAACGGGCCGGCTACGTAGACGGCCTCGGGGCTGCCTTGCTGCCAGTACTCGAAGGTCACCGCGCAGGGATTGACGGGCACGTCGGGATCGTAGGTGTCCACGGGCTCGTCGGTGTCGCCGGTGTCTTCGATGGGCTCGTCGCCGTGGATGATGTCCACCTGGTAGTCGCGAGTGGAGCCGCACTTGTCCTCGACCGTGAGGTCCACGACGGCGGTGGAGCCCTCCTCCCAGTCGGGCTGGGCCTGCAGCCGGAGGTCATCGCCGTCGGCCCAGGCCACCAGGCCGGCCTCGGTGGAGCTGGCCTCGAAGGTCAGCGCCCCTCCGTCATCGACGATGTACTCGCTGAGGTCCACCTGGACCTCTTCCTCCCCGACGTAGACAGGGCCGAAGCTCACCCAGTTGGGGTCGTCGTTCCAGCGGCAGCAGCCGGAGGCGGCCAGCAACAACAAGGCCGGTGCGAGGCGCTCGAACACGAGCCGGGGAGGAGGCGTGACGCAGGTCATGGTGTCGTCCGGGGTGGTGGGCTAGGGAGGTCGTGAGCGACTGACGACTTGAGCGTAACTCAGGACTGCGTTACGCTCAACACCCTCGGGGTACTCCCCCTCCCATCCGACCGCCCACACCGCCTCACACCGAGACCGATATGGCCCTTAGACCTCACCACTTGCCGGCCCTTGTGCTGCTGGCCGCCACCCTCGGCTGCGCGTCCGAGGACTACACCCGGCTGTACTACACCCAGCCGGTGGCCCCCAGCCTTGTGCTCGATGACCTCACCACCTACGACTTCATGGGGCCGGTGCTCATCGACGACGGGGTGAACTTCTGCGTGTTCTCCGAGAACGCCGAGCGCATCGAGCTGGCGCTGTTCGACGATCCCGAGTCCACCCAGCCCACCCAGCAGTACGAGCTCACCCAGTACGGTGACTTCTGGAGCGTGTACGTCGAGGGCATCGGTGAAGGGCAGCACTACGGCTACATCGCCTGGGGCCCCAACTGGACCTACGACGAGGAGTTCTACCCCACCTCCGAGCTGGGCTTCCTCACGGATGTGGACTCCGACGGCAACCGCTTCAATCCCAACAAGCTGCTCACGGATCCCTGGGGCAAGGCCTACCACCGGGGCCACGACTGGGGTCAGGGCTCGGTGGCTTCGGGCCCCTGGCGCACCGACTCCACCTACGCAGGGGGCACCAAGTCGGTCATCGTCAGCTCCGAGTACGAGTGGTCCGAGCACGAGGCCCTGTGGCGTGAGCGCAGGTCCGCGGGCACTCTCGATGGGCACGACTGGAACGACCTCATCTTCTACGAGGTGCACCTCAAGGGCTTCACCGCAAACACCGCGTCCGGCGTGGACCACCCGGGCACCTTCCGCGGCATGGGTGAGAAGGCGGAGTACCTGGGCGATCTGGGCATCACCGCGGTCGAGTTGCTGCCCATCCACCAGAAGGAGTACAGCCTCGGTGGCTACTGGGGCTACTCCAACCTGTCCTACTTCGCCCCCGAGGTCGGCTACAGCGCCGACTACGAGGTCACCAGCGATCCCACGGTGGTGCTGGACGAGTTCAAGTACATGGTGGACCAGCTGCACCAGCAGGGCGTCGAGGTGATCGTCGATGTGGTCTACAACCACACCGGCGAGGGCGGCCTGTGGGAAGACAAGATCTACTACGGCCCCAACCCCGACGAGTACTACACCGTGGCCTGGAACGAGGTGGCCAGCATCTTCAGCATGCGCGGCCTGGACAACCAGAGCTTCTACCTCGTCTCCAACGACGGCCAGGGCTTCGAGGACCACACGGGCGTGGGCCACGACGTGCGCTGCAACCACCCGGCCACCCGGCGGCTGATCCTCGACTCGCTGCGCTTCTACGTCGAGGAGCTGCACGTCGATGGATTCCGCTTCGACCTCGGCGCGGTGCTGGGCCAGGTGGACGGCGACTCCTCGTCGTGGAACCCTGACACCACGGTGCTGGGGGACATCATCAACGATCCGGTGCTGCAGGCTGCCAACACCCGCATCATCGCCGAGCCGTGGAGCATGGGCTCGTACAACGGCTACAACTTCCTCAACGGCTCCTACCCCTCGGCCACCGACAAGCCCGGCTACGCCTGGGCGGAGTGGAACGACGCCTTCCGGGACTTCTGGCGTCACTTCACCAACTCTCCGCAGCTCGGCTACGACTACGCCATCAACTCGGCCCTGTACTGGGACACTGTGGACGGCGGCGGCACGCTGACCGGCTCCGAGGCGTTCTACGGCGCCAAGCAGCCCTACCACAGCGTCAACTTCATCACCGTCCACGACGGCTACACGCTGTACGACCTGTTCAGCTTCGACGAGGCCCGCAACATGTGCGGCCCGCTGAACCCGGTCTGCTGCAACGATCCCTACTCCGTGTGGTGCGACCTCGAGGAGCCCTGGGCCCAGACCGAAGCCGACTGGGGTGAGGAGACCACCAAGCGTCAGCTGATGCGCAACATGTTCACCCTGCTGCTGGTCTCCCGCGGCTCCCCGCTCATCCTGGGCGGCGACGAGTGGATGCGCACCCAGTATGGCAACAACAACGCCTACTCCAACGAAGCGGACAACTCCGCCAACTGGTTCCGCTGGGGCGAGTGGCAGAACACCTCTTCGGCCAAGCGCTTCCGCATGCACGACTTCGTGCGCTCGGCCATCGCCTTCCGCAAGGAGCACAAGGCTGCCTTCGCGCCCCTCGAGTACGACGGTGGCATGGAGCTGGACTGGCTCGACGAGAACGCCCAGACCAAGTCCGACTGGAGCGATCGCCACCTGATGATGCACTACCATGACGGGGAAGCCAATGGCGAGAAGCCCGTGCTGGTGCTGATCAACGGCGAGAGCTACGAGCTGGACTTCACGCTGCCCTCTGGGAGCTGGGCCCGGGTCATCGACACCAACAGCTGGTGGGACGCCACCGACGGCTACTTCGGCACCACCGAAGGCGCCGAGGCCGACCGCTACGTCAGCGCCAACATCTTCGTGGAAGACCCCATCGCCTTGAGCCAGAGCTCCTACACCGTGGCGGCCAACAGCATCGTCGTCATCGAAGGCCAGTAGGGAGGGAACGATCATGAACACCAAGATCACGCTCTGTGCCGCTGCCCTGCTGCTCCCATCCACCGCGCTGGCCGGCAACGCCGACGTCGGTGGCTACTTCCGCATCGCCGCTCGCCCCGATCTGCAGGGTGGCGACGGCAAGCTGGGCTACTGGAACCTGTACGGTCGCCTTCTCAACGAGGGCCCCTACGCGGCCGTCGAGATGAAGTGGGACATCCTCGAGCGCGACCCGGCCAGCCGGGCGGTGTGGACCAGCCTCCACGCCAAGGTCGAGGGCGGCTCCATCATGAACGCCGACCCGGGCAACGGCAGCCTGGACAACCTCCGGATGTCCCAGGTCTACGTCAAGGCCGGCAACGTGATGCTCGACCGCGTCACCTGGCGGGTGGGCACCCTGGACACCTGGTTCGGTCAGCTCGGCCTGTACGACATGTGGCCCACCCGGCTGTTCTACGAGACCATCGGTGTATCGGCCAACTACCAGACCGACACTTTGGACCTGCTCGTGGGCGTGGGTGACTCTGGCTACGGGCTCAAGGGCCACGACTACAACACCATCATCACACCGGGCGGGTCGGTGCGCTTCTCGCTGGGCTCCCACCTCGAGCTGGGCCTGGGCGGTGAGTACCGCCACGAGCCCTACGTGGTGGGCAACACCAACGCCGCCTACCACACGCCGGGCATCCTCTACGAGGACTTCATCCGCGGTGAGGTGGTGGAGAGTTGGGTCGAGGAGAACCCGGATCTGCTGGACTACTTCCCCGACCCCGAAGGTCGCGACGCCCACAGCTACAAGGCCATCGGCTACCTGGGCTTCGGCGGGCTGGGCCCCCTGCGCTGGAACAACCTGTTCGCCAACTACCAGCTTGTGCACCCCGAGGGCTACACCACCGAGTCCTACGGCGGCCGTGACCTCGACATCTACATCCACGACTTCACGGATCAGCGCTACCAGATCAACCTGGGCAACGAGATGCAGCTGATCCTCTGGCCGCACCGACTCGAGGCGGTCTGGGGCATCCTGTACGGCAAGTACTGGGACGACGACAACAGCATCGTGCCCACCGATCACGACCGCACCTTCTACTCCACCGTGCTGCGCCTGCAGGCCTTCGCGACCCCCACGGTCCACTTCCTGGGTGAGTCATCCATCGCCCAGGAGATCTCCACCAACGGCAACGCCTACCGCGAGCACTGGGACTCCATCTTCGCCAACACCGCTGGCGTGTCGGATTCCCGCGGCCTCGAGTACGGCGACACCGACACCCGCACCACCTGGCAGGGCAAGGTGGGCGTCGTGCTCAACCCCCTGGGCCCGGGCATCTACACCCGTCCCTCCCTGCGCCTGCTCTACGGTGTGCAGTACTCCAACCAGCACGCCGCCTTCGGCAACGCCTTCGTGCAGACCCTCGATCAGTTCTCCGACTTCGATCTGCCCGAAGAAGATGTCCACTGGCACCACCTGGTCGCCCTCGAGACGGAGGTCTGGTTCTGATGTCTCGCCTCATCGCTCTGCTGCTCCCCCTGTTCCTGTTGTTCTCGGGTTGTCTGTCCGCCAAACACCAGCCCGTCCAGGCTCCTGGCTCCATGGCCGTGAGCGTGGCTGGCAGCCTCTCCGCTCTGGACACCACCGAGGTCAAGGCTGTGCCGGAGGCCCTCGAGGTGGCCATGGCGGGCCTGCTCGAGGAGCGCAACCTGCTGCCCAAGCCGGTGCCGGCCGACAGCTTCGTGGCTGCGTTCACCACCAAGCGCACGCCCCAGCACCGGCTGGCGCTCATCGCCGACGTGTCCACCGACACCGACCTGCTCTTCCTGGTGGACACCACCGTGGCCTACTACTCCCAGATGAACGGTCGCTACCGCTGGACCGTGGAAGTGGACGCCACCATCAGCCCCCGCAACGACCTGAGCCAGGCCTTCAGCGCCCAGTTCCAGGTGCCGGTGTTCCTCGAGCACTACCACGAGAAGGAGGCCGCGGCGCTCGAAGCCTCGGTGCCCCTGCTCGAGCGGCGGCTCGGGGCGCTGCTGGATGCGTATCTGGGTGGGCTGTAGGGCAATGGCGCAGGCGAATGTAGGGGAGGGGTTCATCCCCTCCCGAAAGTTCGACCTGGTGGCGGGCGGGGGTAAACCCCGCCCCTACATCGGCTGGGGACTCTCTGTCGGGCTCCTGCTCACCGGCTGTCCCAAAGAGGCGCCTCCGGAGCCTGCTGTCGAAGAGGCCGCGCCGGCCTGGCAGCCAAAGGCTCCGCCAACGGATGACGTGATCTACTTCGTGATGGTGGATCGCTTCGCCAATGGGGACGCCAGCAACGACGGTGAGATCGACCTGGAGGACCCCATCGCCTTCCACGGTGGGGACATCCAGGGGGTCATCGACAAGCTCGACTACCTGCAAGGCCTGGGGGTGCGCACGGTCTGGCTGTCGCCCATCTTCCAGATGCGCACCACCGAGTTCTTCGAGTGGGGGGCCTTTCACGGCTACTGGGTGCAGGATCCCGACCGGGTGGAGCCTCGCTTCGGCGACGAAGCCCAGCTGCGCGAGCTGTCCGATCAGCTCCACGACCGGGACATGCGCCTGCTGCTCGATGTGGTCTGGAACCACGTCAGCTTCGACGCGCCCTTGAAGGAAGAGCACCCCGACTGGTTCCACCAGCACGGGGGCATCGAGGACTGGAACGATCCCTTCGAGCTGGTGAACCACGAGGTGCACGGGCTGCCCGACTACGCCCAGGAGAACCCGGAGGTCTACGCCTTCCTGCGGGACGGCGCGCTGGGCTGGGTGCGGGCTGTCCAGCCCGACGGCTTCCGGGTCGACGCGGTGCGTCACATGCCCAACGAGTTTCTGGCCTCCATCAGCGGGGATCTCCAGGAGGAGGCGGGAGCTGGCTTCTTCATGCTGGGCGAAGACTTCCAGGGCGACCCTGTGGCCCTGGCCGAGACCTTCGAGGCCGGCGGCTTCGACTCCATGTTCGACTTCCCCATGCACTACGCGATGCTGGATGTGTTCTGCGACGACCGGCACCCCGGGCGGCTGGCGGCGATGCTGAGCGGCGACGGGGCCTACCCCGACGCTCAGCGGCTGGTGACCTTCCTGGACAACCACGACCTGCCCCGCGTCATGTCCCGCTGCCACGGCGACATCGGGCGGGTGCGTCGGGCCCTGGCCTTCCAGCTCACCACCCGCGGCATCCCGGCGATCACCTGGGGCCTAGAGGCGGGGTTCGAGGGCGAGGGTGAGCCCGAGAACCGGGCGTCCATGGTCTTCGACGCCGGGCATCCCCTCGAGGACGACATCCGCACCCTGCTGGAGTTCCGGCGCCGGCACCCGGCGCTGCTGGAGGGGGTGACGGTCGCGCCGTTCACCACGGGTCGCACCGCTGGCTACAAGCGCGTCTCGGACGACGAGGTAGCCATCATCACCGTGCAGGAGCCCTCGAGCTCTGCGCGGTTGAAGCTGGGGCCGAACTTCGGCGAGGTCCTGGTGGTCTCGGACGAAGTCCGGGTCTACCAAGTCGGCGCCGATGGAGCGCCCCTGGTCGTGGACATCCCGCCAGGTGCGCTGACGGTTGCGACGGCCCACGACTCCGACTTCGAGATCCCACAGAGCCTGCCGGTGTCCGTGCGAGTCGAGGCCGCGGGCCTGGACCTCGAGCCAGGCGACGAGCTGGTCCTCACCGGCTCCGGCCGCGCCCTGGGCAACTGGAACCCGGCCGAGCCCGCGGGGGTGTTCCAGCGCGAGGGTGACGCGCTGGTGCTCGAGCTCGAACAGCCCAGCCACACGGTGCTCGAGGTCAAGTTGGTGATCCGGAAGGGAGACGGCACCGTGCAGTGGCAGGAGGGAGAGAATCGCTATCTGTCCATCTCCGACGACGCCGAGCAGAGCCAGATCCTGCGCTGGACCGACTGAACGCGTCCTGGTGGTACCATTGCGGGATGAAGCCGGTGCTGCTGCTACCGCTGATCCTCTGTGCCTGCTCGCCCCCCGGGGTGAGCCTGGACCGCCCCGCCGATGACAGTGCTCCTCCCCTCGTGGATGAGACCGCGGAGCCCGAGGACACCGCACACGACACCGAGGACATCCCCGACGTGGACTTGCTCGAGCAGAGCGCGTGGCTGTTCCGGCTCGACATGGTGCACCAGATCGAGATCGACCTCGGTGACGAAGGCTGGAGCGCCCTGAGTGCCGAGCCCTTCGAGTATGTGCCCGCGCAGGTCGATATCGACGGTGCGGCGCTGCCCGAGGTGGCCGTACGCATCAAGGGGCGCCTCGGCTCCTACCGGGACCTGTCCCACAAGTCGGCCTTCAAGATCGACTTCAACCGCTACGACGCTGGCTACGACTTCCACGGCCTCGAGAAGCTCAACCTCAACAACATGGTCCAGGACAGCAGCCAGGTGCACGAACGCCTGTCCTTCGAGCTGTACCGCCTGGCTGGCGTGCCCACGCCCCGGGTGGGCTACGGCTGGGTGACCGTCAACGGACACGACTTCGGGCTCTACTCCCTGGTCGAGGCCTACGACGACGTCTTCCTGGCCATGCACTGGGCCGAGCCCGACGGCAACCTCTACGACGGCGACTACGTCTGGTACGGCGACGATGACTACCTCAAGCTCGACTTCAGCACCGATCTGCAGGACTACATGGAGCTGGACGAGGGCGTGGATGTGGGCCACGCCGACGTGCACCGGGTCACATACGAGCTGGGCCGGGTCCTGGGCGGCGACGGCTTCGACGAGGGCATGGCCGAGGTGCTCGACATCGACGCCTTCGTCCGCATGTGGGTCGGCGACGTCTGGCTGTCCCACTACGACAGCTACTCCTTCAACCAGAACAACTTCCGGGTGTACTTCGATCCGTCGGACGGCCTGGCCGAGCTCTTGCCCTGGGACCCGGACTGGGCCTTCTACCCCCACAC
>CAZHIK010000320.1:0-9018 GCA_964532635.1 uncultured Enterobacterales bacterium | reverse complement strand
GTCGAAGTCGCCATCGAGGGCCCAGAGCAGGTCCTTGACCCTGGTGTTGGTGGGCTGGGCTTGGCGCGCTCGCTCGAGCAGCGCACGACCGCGCAAGAAGGAGCCGGTGGCCAGGAAGCGCTCCGCCAGCTCGAGGATCTCGGCGGGGGTGCCCTGGAGCTCGATCTCCCTTGCGTTGGCCGGGGGCGTGCGGGGCGGGCCCTCGGTGAGCGCGATGAGCCGTGAGAGATCCTCGGAGTCGGGAGTTCGCTCCTTGGCTTCGGCCAGGAGTTTCCTGGCGCGGGATGGCCAGCCGCGGTCCATGAACATCTGGGTGGCCAGGGCCACGGCGTCGATGTCGTCCGGGTCTTGTTCCAGGAGCTTCTTGAGCTGGAGCCAGGCTCGGTCCATCAGGCGAAGCGCCAGGAGTGCCCGGACCTGGAACAGGCGGGACTGACGGGTGGGGGGCTCCACGGTGGACCAGCGCTCCACCAGACAGATCAAGCCGCGCAGGTTCTTCGAATCCCACAGGTACTCCACCACGCCGTCGAGGTAGCGGAGGCGCGTGGGGGATGCCATGCCGGGAGAGGTCTTGTCCAAGGGGGAGCCTGTGTGGATCGGCGACCGGAAGCGTTGACGACTATACCACCAGCGGGTCGCTGGCTGGAGGCGGACGAGGGAGGGTCAGCGCCTGCGCCGGCGCCGACCTCCCTTGCGCTTGCCGGACGGTGGCGGACCCTTGCCGGTGTTCCTGGAGGCGGAGGGCCGGGGACGGGTCTGCAGGACGGGGGGTGGGGTGTAGCGGCCTGCCAGTTGTAGCGGCGAGCCGGTGACCATGTAGTTGCGCAGGGGCAGGCCGAGCACCAGCAGCATCAGGGGGAAGAAGAGGTCCCCGGGGGTGGTGGTGGGCCAGGAGCGCTCTCCGACCTGGAAGTGGAGGCTGAAGGCGCTCTTGTGGACCTCGGGAGCCCCTTCGACGCGCTTGCGGGGTGGGATGCCCGAGTTGCATCGCGGCAGCCCGTAGCCGCCGAAGGCCGCGGTGGACAGGGGCAGCTCGAGATCCTCGCTGCCTGGCCGCTCGAGCACGAAGCGCATGACCTGGTCGTCGGCGCCGTCGCCACCGGGCAGCGGTCGGTGGCACGCTGCGGTGCCGTGGTAGGCGTCGAGCAGATCGGCCGAGTACAGGAACACGCAAGCGGCTACGGGCAGGGCGATGGCCAGGTACACCAACAGCCCGCGGACGGCGGCCTTCGTGTTCGATCCCGTCTGTTCGGTCTGGGTTTCGCTCATGCGCCCTTTGTAACCGTCGGAGCTGCCCTGGGTAGGGCTCGGCGGCCCCGGATGATAGGTCGGGCTCCGCGTCGGTGCTATCTTCAACCGTACCCCGAGGGCCCACAGCGGACGTGTCTCACCATAGGCCAGCCATGCACGTCTCGTGGGCAGGGCTGCTCGTCGCGGCTCTGGTTGTGGCGGGATGTGCCACTGCACCCCAGCTGCGCGAGCGGGTGGGCGGCATTCACATCGAGGGCAACGGCAGTGTCTGGGAGGGCACCGGGGACTTCCACGTGCGCCAGGCCATGGAGCAGCAGAAGGGAGTGTGGAGCACCCCCATCTTCCGCAAGCTGGCGGTGCCGCTGGACCTGGACACCCTCGCGGACGACGCCTGGCGTATCGAGCTGTGGTACGCCCACAACGGCTACCTGGACGCGCGCTTTCTGGGATGGGACGTCGAGCAGCGGCGCCCGGCCGGGCGCCGCCGCGCCGCGGTGCTCGACATCACCGGGTACGTCGAGCAGGGGGAGCCCTCCCTCGTCCGGGAGCTGCGCTTCGAAGGACTGAAGCTGGGCGGTGGCACGGTTCATGAGCGCTACATCGAGCGGAACGCCAGCATCGCCGCGGGTGATGTGTTCTCCATCGAGGCCGTGGACGACACCGAGACCCTGATCCGCGGCTGGCTGCAGGAGCACTCCTACGCCTGGGTCACGGTGAGCACCGAGATCCACGCTTTCCCGGAGGAGCACGCCGTCGACGTGACCTTCCGTGTGGAGCCCGGGGTGGCCTGCCGCTTCGGGGAGGTCCGCATCGACGGCGCGGAACACGTGCCCGAGAAGCTGATCCGGGACGAGCTGGAGATGCAGCCGGGGCGGCCCTTCAAGGCCAGCGACCTGAGCGAGACCCGCCGCAACCTCTTCGCGCTGGGTGCGTTCTCCGTGGTCAAGGTCAACCCGGTGCGCGAGCCGGACAGCGAGTCCGTTGTGCCCGTGCAGGTGGACCTGAGCGAGAGCAAGTTCCGGCGCCTGCGCTTGGGCGGTGGGATCGGGGTCGAGAGCGGCAAGTCCGACGCTCACGTCTCCGTGGGCTTCGAGCACGTCAACGTGGCCGAGCGGCTCATCGAGTTGGATCTGGACACCGAGGTGGGTGCGGCGGCCATCGCCCGCTACGATGAGGTCCTGCTGGGCGAGGGGGTCACCAGTTGGTCGCCGGTGGTGGACAGCGCTGTGGGGCTGACCTTCCCGCGCTTCTTTGGCCCCGGCTGGGTGATGCGCCAGCAGTTGGCCTACGAGATGGACCTCGAGTCCGACTACACCTTCTACCAGCCGTCGTGGGAGCCCTCGGTGGCCTACACCTTCCGGCCGAGGCGGGGCACGCGCCGGGAGCTCGGGGAGCTGACGCTCACCTCGGCCTACAAGCTGAGCTACTTCGACTTCATCGACCAGACCGTGGATCTCTCCACCGTGGAGAGCACCCGCCTCGGGCTCGACCTGAGCGCTCCCTACTTCCTGAGCTACGCCGAGGAGGCGGTGGTCTGGGACCTGCGGAACGATCCCATCTTCACCACCCGTGGTAGCTACGTGGCTGCGGCCCTGGGCATGGCTGGCGGGTTCGGCGAGCGCGGCGCGCCGCTGTTCGGGCAGTACGACTTCGTCAAGGCCTACGGTGACCTGCGCAGCTTCCTGTCCCTCGCACCCCTGCTGCGCATGGAGAGCGGCCTGACCCTGGCCCTGCGAGCCGCGGGAGGCTTCGCCCAGCCGGTGGGGGACGGCGATCGAGCTTCGGTGCCCTATGCGGAGCGCTACCGCATCGGCGGGGGTAGCACTGTGCGTGGCTGGCCCACGGATCACCTGGGACCCAGGATCTGCGTGAGCAGCTACGAAGGCACCGAGCGCGGGACCGACGATGACGGTGACGGTCTGTTCCAGGTAGGCGACGCCTCCTACCACACCATCGGTGCCGACAGCGAGAGCTGCGCCGAACCCATCCCCATCGGGGGTCAGGTCTACGGCTTGGGATCGGTGGAGCTTCGCAAGCCGTTGATCTGGGACATGGGGGTCACGGGCTTCCTGGACCTGGGCATGGCGTGGGCCGACTGGGCGGCCATGAAGGAGCAGTGGCCCCTGCCTTCCTTGGGGGCGGGCTTCCGCTACAAGAGCCCGGTGGGCCCAGTGCGGCTCGACTTCGCCTGGCGCCTGGTGGACGATCCGGACTGGCACGACGATGACTACGACCGGCGCTGGAACATCCACTTCTCCCTCTCCGAGGCCTTCTGATGGCGTCCCGGGGCGAGCGCCAACGCCGGCCTGGGCTGAAGAAGCTCGGGCACCGCAGGGTGCGCACCTGGTTGTACATGGTGGTGGTGGTGCCGGCGCTGGTGGTGGTGGCGCTGCTGGTGTTGGCGGGCTCGCCAGCGGGCAATCGCTGGCTTCGCAACCGGGCCGCCGACATGGTGGATGGCTTGCTGCCGGGGGCCGACCTGGAGGTGGCGGAGCTGGACACCGACGTGCTGCGCCACATCCAGCTGCGGGGCTTGCGGCTGGTGGCCGACGACGGCCGCACCCTGGCCTCGGTGGCCGGTGTCGAGCTGCTCTGGCAGCCGGCGGCCCTGCTGCGGGGTGAAGTGCTGGTGAACCGACTGGTGATCCGTGAGCCCGTGGTGAGCCTGGGGGTGGACAGCGAGGGCAGGGTGGACCTGCTCGAGGCCTTGGGGCTGGGGGGCGAGGACGAGGAGGAGCCTGCGGAGCCCTGGGGGGGCTCGCCCATCTCCGTGCGCCTGGAGCGGGCTCGCATCATCGGTGGCCGCCTGGACGCCGCCGTCGAGGGTGAGGAGGGCGCGGCTACCACCTGGTCCGTGGCCGATCTGGACCTGGCTCTGGGCTTCGAGCTCGAAGGGCGTGATCTGGGGGTGGACCAGGCGGTGCTCGCGGCACAGGTGGGGCACCAGGTGGGAGACGCCGAGCCCACCTGGCTGCCCATCGGGCTGTCGGGGGACCTGCTCATGGCGGACACGCCGGAGGCCTATCCGCTGCAGGATCTGCTGCTCGAGGATCTGCGCCTTCAGCTGGGCAGTGCGGTGGCCGGCGCTGGGGGGCAGGTGGCGGGCCTGGGGGGTGAGCCGAGGCTCGATGTCCAGCTGGCGCTGCGTGACCTCGTGCCCGAGGAGCTGGCTTTCCTCACCGGGGATCTGGGCATCGCTGGGCCCTTCGCCCTCGAGGCCGACGTCAGCGGCCCCCCCGAGGCCCTCGAGCTGCAGGCTGCGCTGCGCTGCCCCGATGACGCTGGCACTCTGAGGATCGGCCTGGGTGCCAACGTGGCGGCCCCCCAGCTGGCCTGGAAGCTCCAGGCCAGGCTCGACTCCATCGAGCCCCATCGCTTCGTGGAAGCCCTGCCTGAGCCGTTCATGCTCCACGGCGGGCTGACCGGACAGGGCGGCGGCACCACCTGGCCCGACGGGCTCGTGGCCGAGCTGGGTCTGGCCCTCGAGCCAGGCGTGGCATGGGGTGTGGGCCTGGGCGGACTGAGCGCCAAGGCCACCCTCGAGGATGGATTGGTGCACTTCGAACAGCTGGCCTTTGCCTCGGAGCTGGGCCGGGGCAGCTTGCAGGGGCACTTCGATCCCGCCGCCTCGACCCTCGAGGCGGGCTTTCGCCTGGACAACGTCCCGCTGTGGCGGCTTGCCACCTTCGGTGTGTCGGACCTCGAGGGGCTGGCGGCCGCTGCGGGCACCGCGGTGGTGGTGTTGGGTGAGTCCGGGACGGACGCCCGGGTCTCCGGCCAGGCGGACATCAGCGGTGCTGGCTACGGCGGGCTGGCCTCCGCCAGTTCCTTGACCAGCCCCCTGAGCCTTCGGTGGGCCGAGGGCGCGCTCGGGGTCGAAGGCGTGATGTCGGCCCGGGGGGTGGAGAGCTCCGGCGCACTCGTGAGCGGCGCTCACGGTCCCTGGCGCTTCGACCTGGAGCCCGACGGGTCCATGGCGTGGCAGGCCGAGCTCGCGGCAGCGGGCATCACCTACGGTGTGGTCCAGGTGGCTGAGGCCCGGGCGGCGGTGGGGGGTGGAATCCCCGCGGATGCGCCCCTCGAGCTCGAGGTGGGCTTCGACGCCTCCGGGCTGGCCGCGCCCAGCTCCATCACACCGGACTTGAGGGCGGACCGCGCGGCGGGCCGGCTCGAGTTGGTGGGCGATGACCTGAGGCTGGTGGCCCAGGCCAAGGAGGGGGAGCGGCAGGTGCTGACGGCCGAGCTGGGCATGGATCTGGCCTCTGGCGGGCTCGAGCTGCCGGCGCTGCTCATCGCGCCCACCTCGGAGACCACCTGGCACGCGGTGGAGCCCATCCAGGCCACCCTGGTGGACGGGGGCCTGCGGGGGCTGCGGCTGCAGCTCCGCTCCGGGGATGCCTTGCTCTGGGGCATGGGAGACTTCGATCCCTCCGGACCCGTCGACCTGCGGCTGATGGTCTCGGACTTCACCCTCGATCCCCTGGTACCCCTCTTCCCGGGCTTGCCTCGGGGCCTACAGGGCGTCACTCGCCTGGCGCTCCAGGTCCACGGCTCGGCCGAGGCCATCGCCCTGGCGGGCTCCGCCGAGATCGAGGATCTGGTGGTGCCGGGCAGCGTGCGGGACATGGACGCCCGGCTGGTTCTGGATGGCGACGGTCGGCGCCTGGGCTTCCAGCTGGACATCCCGGAGCCTGTTGTCCAGCAGGTCAGCTGGGAGGAGCAGCTCGCGAGGGTCGATGGCGGCGAGAGTGACGTCGTCGAGGTCGAGGCTGGGCCCTCTTGGTCCTCTGCGTCCATGCTGCATGCCTCGGGCTCGGTGCCGTTGGCGGTCTCTGTGGAGGGCGTCGCCCTCGAGCCCGATGCCCCCTGGGAGCTCGAGCTGCTGCTGGCGCCAGGTGAGATCGAGCGGTTCGGGGAGCGCCTCGAGCTGCCGGACCTGCAGCCCGCGAGAGCCTCGGCCCACGCCGAGGTGGGCGGGACCCCGGCCGCCGCCACCGTCACCCTGACCGGCGCGGCGGAGCTCCCTCTTGGGGACGAGGGGCAGCGGGTGAGGGTGGATCTGGACCTGGCGGAGGCCGATGGACTCGCCGAGCTCGAGGTGGTGGTGGCACAGCACATGCTGCGCCAGGCCGAGCTTACGGGTAGCGCCCAGACTGGCCTCACCCAGGTGATCAGGGAGCAGACAGGGGCGCTGTTCGGGGCTCCCGCCGAGGGTGAGCTACTGGACCTGGCCGATCTGCGCACCTGGGTGGGTGAGATCGACGCCAGCCTGGTGCCCCTGGGCATCTCCACCGAGGTGCTGGCGCGGGTGGCCCCGATCCCCGATGCGGTCTCCGGAAGCCTCGTGGGCGGGCTGCGGATCGAGGGGGATCCCATGCGGCCTGGGATCTCGGGCGCGCTACAACTGGTGGACGCTCAGCTGGGCGATGTGGGCATGGCCCCAGCGCTGGTCACCCTGGCCCCGGCTGACGGCGGCTACGATCTGGGCGCGACCCTGGGCTTCGATGGTGGGGGAAGCCTGTTGGTGAGCGGCTTCGCCCCCCTGCAGCTGGACTTCGAGGACAGCACGGTGCTCGAGCGCTCCCTCGAGGCCGACGGCCTGGACCTGAGCATCGGGGGCGGCGGTGTGCCCCTGGCGGCCCTGGTGGCCTTTGCCGCCGACGCCGAGGACGTGCGGGGCACTCTCGAGCTGGGGGGCCACGTGGGCGGTTCCATCATGGATCCCGACTCCGACCTGTCCGTTCGGTTGGAAGAAGGCAGCATGGTGCTGTCGGACCTGGGCATCCGCTACGACAGCATTGGACTCCAGGCGGGGGTGGACGGCCGACTGGCTCAGCTCGACGAGCTCTTCATCCGGTCCAGCCCGGCCTACGGCTTCGCCAGCAGCGGCGTGGGCAAGGGTGCCTCGCGCCTGGCCGAGCGGGTGGGTGTGGAGGAGTTCTCGGGCACCCTCGAGCTCACCGGATCGGCCATCCTGGACCACTGGGTGCCCGACGCGGTGGACATCTCGGGCGTGGCGGAGAACTTCTGGGCCATCGACACCAGCGCCTATCGTCTGGCCTTTTCGGGCGACTTCGACGCCAGCGGCCGCTGGCCCGAGCTCGAGATCGGGGGTGACATCGCCGTCGACGAAGGGCGCTTCGTGCTGGACGAGAGCCTGTTCCTCTACGCCGGCACCCTCGATCTCGATCCGAGGCTGCAGATCCATCGCGGCTTCGATCAGGCCAGGGTGGAGGAGGAGCCCGGGCCCCCCTTCTACCAGGACATGGTGGTGGACCTGCAGCTGGACCTGTCCCGTGCGGCCACCGTCAAGGTGGAGATGCCCTTCGACGACAGCCTGGGCGCGGTCTGGGCCTCGGCCCTGACCATCGTGATCGAGACACGGGTGGACGGCATCCTGGACGTTGGCTTCTCGGATGGACAGCCCACCGTGCTGGGGGAGGTCGAGCCGGTCTGGGGGCGGGCCGACATCCTGGGCAAGCGCTTCGCCCTGGGGGAGGGGCTCATCTCGTTCGTGGGTGACGATCCCTTCGATCCCATCCTGCAGCTCGAGGCCGTGCACGACGCTGGGCAGTGGGGTGAGGTGGCGGTGGACATATCGGGCAGCCTGGCCGAGCTGGGGCTGGCCTTCCGGTCGGAAGATTACCCGGACGAAACGGACATCGTCGCCATCCTGCTGATGGGCGCTCCCATGAGCGAGCTGTCCAGCGAGGAGAGCGACCCGTACGCCCAGCTCTTCGCAGCCGCGGTGGGCGCGCTGCGCAACGAGCTGGAGCGTCAGGGGGGCGGCGGCCAGATCGTCGAGATGGTGGAGCTGGGTGAGGGCTCGGCCAAGCTGGGCGGTTCGCTGGGGGACGATATCTTCGTCACCCTGGAGCGGAAGTCCGCGTCGAGTGTCGAGAAGGGTGAGAACATCACGGAGGTCACCCTGGACTGGACCATCTCCCGCAGCTGGAGTGCCGAGGTCGTCACCGGCGATCAGGGCACCAGCTCCGCCGACCTGTTCTGGACCTGGAGGTTCTAGTTTGTCTACCGCCCAGCGCCCGCTGCTCCCCGCCTGGCTGCGTCCCAGCTGGATCCAGGGGCTGCTGCTGTGCGCGGTGACCGCGGCGGCCTACGCGGGGGTGCCCTGGGCCGGCTTCGTCTTCGACGACTTCGCGCTGGTGATCTACAACGACGCCATCAAGGACCTCTCGCAGATCGGGAGCTTCTTCGGTCAGGACCTGTGGGCCACCGCGGGCAAGGGCGCCAGCTCCGGCTACTACCGCCCGTTGATGGGTCTCTCCCTGGCGGTGGACTGGCACCTGGCCGGGGAGTCCCCCTGGCTGTACCACCTGCACAGCCTGGCCTGGCACCTGCTGGCGGTCTGGTTCCTGCACCGGCTGCTGGTGGGCCTGTGCGGGTCGCTGCCGGGGCTGCTGGGGGCCACCCTCTTCGCGCTGCACCCCGTCCAGAGCGAGGCGGTGGTCTGGATCGCGGCTCGCAACGATCTGATGGCCGCCGCGCTGCTGCTGGGGACGGTGTTGCTGCTCCGACCGCTGCGCCCTCCGGGCTGGAGGCTGGCCCTGGGTGCAGCGCTGTCGGTCCTCGCGGTGCTGTCCAAGGAGAGCACGCTCCTGCTGCCCTTGTTCCTGCTGCTGCTGGATCTGGCCGAGCACGGTCGTCCTCGGGGCTGGCCCCGCCACGCCGTGCTGTGGGGCAGCGTGGCCCTGCACCTCGTGGCCCGCAGCCTGGCGGGGGTGAACGCAGCGGCCGCTCCCCCCGAGG
>CAZHIK010000319.1:7558-9025 GCA_964532635.1 uncultured Enterobacterales bacterium | reverse complement strand
TGGCTGCGGTGCCGGTGTGGGTGGAGGCCGCCCGGGCGCCCGCGGCGGTGTTGGCCGCCTTGACCACCACGATGGGCTTCTCCCGGGAGATGCGCGCGGCCTTGCGGATGAACCGGGCACCGTCGTCGATGGCCTCGAGGTAGCCCGCGATGAGCCGGGTGTCGGGATCCTCAGCCAAGGTCTCCAGCAGCTCCGTCTCGTCCAGGGCCACCTTGTTGCCCATGGCCACCAGCTTCGAGACACCGATGCCCCGAGCGGTCGCCATGTCCAGCAGGCCGCTGCTCAGGGCACCGGACTGCGAGATGACCGCGACCTCCCCGGGCAGCGGCGTCTCACCGATCATCGACGCGTTCAGCCCGGAGTGGGCGTCGAGCAGCCCGATGGTGTTGGGGCCGACGATCTGGACTCCGGTGATGCGGCCCGCCGAGGACAGCTCCCGCTCGAAGCGCGCGCCGTCGTCGTCGCGCTCCTTGAAGCCCGCGGACACCACAACCGCCGCCTCGACCCCCAGCCGCCCCGCACCGCGCACCGTGACCGCCACCAGGTCGGCGGGCAGGCACACCACCAGCAGCTGGGGCACCTCCGGTAGATCGCCGAGCGAGGCGTAGGTGGCCTGTCCGAGGATCACCTCGCCGCTGGGGTTCAGCCCGTAGACGGGCCCACCCCGGTAGGCCAGCAGGTTGGCGAAGACGCGGTGACCGACCTTGGCGGGGTCTCGCGACACCCCGATGACCGCCACACTTCGAGGCTGGAAGAACGGCTGCAGGTGCATGGAGGCCTCCTGGGTCCACGACTTCGCAACCACAACCTAGACCCCGATCCGGATCAGTGCGAGGCGGGCTGGTTCACAGCATGAGGCTGCTCACGGTCAGCCCGTGGTTCACCGTGACGTCACGTGCCCACAGGCCGGATATGTTTGTAGAGCGGGAACGGTTCTCGACACCCTGGACAGTCGTTTTCGACAAAACGTGTCAGTCGAAGCTGCACATGCCCTCGACGCAGCGACAGGCCGGCTCCCGAGGCACTGGGCAGGCCAGCTGGCAGGTCACCAGCTGCTCGTCCTGGTGCATACAGTAGAAGACCTCGCCGCAGCAGGAGTAGCCCACCACGCAGTCGTCGTCGGTGACGCACTCGTCGCACCCCCCGGTGTCGCAGAAGTCGCGCTTCTCCCAGGTCCAGGCGCAGGAGGTGGAGAGCAGTGCGAGGCTGAGGAGGACGACGCGCATTTCAATGCTCCGGGGCGCTTGGACCTACAGCCTACAGCCTACGGCCCATCGAGTCGCGCCCCCGGTCGGCTCACCAAGGCCTGGCAGGCTGGTGTCGAGCCATCGGCTGTCAGCCGTCAACCCAGAGGCCGTGCTGATGGGACAGGGCACACACAGGCTGGCCGCGAGAAGAGTCCCCCACACGATGCGCGCCGTACGGCGGGGGTGGGCTGTGAGCCCAGGAGTTTGGCGCGCGAGGCGC
>CAZHIK010000319.1:0-7458 GCA_964532635.1 uncultured Enterobacterales bacterium | reverse complement strand
GCGCGCCGTACGGCGGGGGTGGGCTGTGAGCCCAGGAGTTTGGCGCGCGAGGCGCGCCGTACGGCGAGGGTCAGAGAAGAGCCCAGGAGTTTGGCGCGCTGGCCTCACTCCTCGTCGAACGGGAGCAGGCCTTCCTCCTGGAGCCATTTGCGGGCATCGGCACGGTCCTGCTCTCGCTCGAAGCGATACCAGAGTTCTTCCTGGTTCCGGCGGTGCAGCAGGTCCTTCACGCGCCGATACCCGCCGCGGCCACCTCGCATGG
Organism: uncultured Enterobacterales bacterium; assembly: GCA_964532635.1. Taxonomy (GTDB): domain Bacteria; phylum Myxococcota_A; class UBA796; order UBA796; family JAFGLY01; genus CALDOK01. Next base: position 7,196 of record CAZHIK010000319.1, on the reverse strand, counting down.
CCGACCAAACTGCGTCGGCGAGTTCGTCGTTCTCGATGCTGCGCGCGAAGCGAGCCAGACGACCATGGGAACCCAGCGCGGGAATGTAGCGATACCGCCGCGTCGTGTCGGCTTGGATCTCCCTGACCAGCGCCACCTCCTCGGACGACAGCCACCCGGGAAGCTCATCAACGCAGAGTTCGTCCGAGTCGAGATCAACGTCGGGACAGCACAGCGTCACCCCCCGATGGGTGTCCAACCAGAACTCGTAGTCGATGCGCTGATCGGCGGTGAGCAACTCAGCGACCTCGTCGAGCAGGATCTCGGTGACAAGCAAGAGTGGTGGGCTCACCTCAGTCTCCAAAGCGTGAGAGCACCAGCTCGGCATCGCCCGCCACGACCGTCACCCGGTACAGGTCACCATAACGCTCGTGGGGGATCTCCTCGGGCGGCGGTTCCACTCCCAGCCCCGCGACGATGCTGGGCACGGTGTTCGAGTGCCCCGCCACCAGCACGCGCTGCCCGGCGTGCTCGGCCAAGATGAGCCCAGGCAGGTCCGAGCGTGGGTCGTACTCGATCACGGTCAACCCCTGGGCCGCCGCAGTGGGCGCAGAGGTCTGCCGCGTGCGCTCGTAGGGGGTACTGAACACCGCCGCGAGGGGCTCTGCGGCCAACAGCGCCGCCAGTGCCTCCGCGCGAGCCTGGCCCTGCGCGGTCAGGGGGGGGTCCTCGGCGTCGCTGGCCTTCTCGGCGTGGCGGACGACGTAGACCACGGTGGGGGGCGCGGCGTCGGGGAGTGCCCCCGGCGGGGCGGAGCTGCAAGCGGCAAAAACGAGGGGGAGGGTGAACCACATGCCCGCAAGCTAACGCCTGGCAGTAGGCGGGTGTGGGCCCCCACACCACCCGCGGGGATGAGCACACCCGGGCGCTTGTTGGCGGTTGCCGAGCCCCTCCTTCGTGGTCCGGATGCCAGCTCGAGAAAGCCCCCATCTTGGAGGCCTGCGGCATCCCCGCCGCCGAGGCGGTGCTCACCGCGCACCGGTGCTCTCACGGAAGGCGCCAGCCCTTCGCGCCCGCCCCTATCGAGCAGGTCGTCGAGGCGAACCGACTCCCAGGCGCGAACGTGGAGGAAAACCGCCAGCCCGGCTCGCCAGCTCGAGCTCCGCACGAATCGCGGTGGCCTCCGGCCAACGGCGGCTCAGACGTTGAACCTGAAGACGATCAGATCCCCGTCCAGCACCACGTACTCCTTCCCTTCCAGGCGGGTCCTGCCGGCAGCGCGCAGCGCGGCCTCGGTGCGGTAGCCGAGCATGTCGTGGAGCTTGCTGACCTCGGCGCGGATGAAGCCTCGCTCGATGTCGCTGTGGACCTTGCCGGCCGCCTTGCGGGCCACGGTGCCACGGCGGATGGGCCAGGCGCGGCACTCGTCTGGACCGAAGGTCAGGAAGCTGATGAGGTCGAGCAGGGAGTAGGCGGTACGCACGAAGGTGGCAGCCGCGGGCTCCTCGAGACCCAGGTCCGACAGCATCTCGAGCCTCTCCTCGGGATCGAGCTCGTTCAGCTCGGCTTCGAGCTGAGCGCAGATGCCCATGGACCAACTGTTGGGCCCCAGCTGCCGCAGCTCACGGGCATGGGCCCAGTCCGGAGCCTCCCAGCGGTCCTCGCCGAGGTTGTGGAGGATGATCAGCGGCTTGAGGCTGAACAGCTGGATGCTCTGGAGGGTGAGACGCTCGGCCGGGGTGAGCTCGAGGGTGCGCAGGGCCAGGCCCTCGCCCAGGTGCTCGAGCACGCGGTCGTTGACCTGAACCTCGAGCCCCTTGCGCTGCTCGCGGCGCCAACGATCCGCCCGCCGCTCCACCAGAGCCAGGTCCAGCAGGACCAGCTCGTCGTCGAACATGGAGATGTCGCGCTCGGACTGTGGCCCGCCGTCGCCCACCGGGCTGTCGAAGGTCCGCACGACATGGACCAGCACGTCCATGTTGCGCATGGCCTCGAGCACGGCCGGCGGGAAGGCGCCCGCGCCGGGGCCAGCGGTGTTGCCCACATCGGCGAAGACGATCTCGGCGAAGGTGGTCTTGCGGGGAGAGAAGATCTCCGCCAGCTGATCCACTCGGGCATCGGGGACCTTGATGCTGCCCAGAGACACACCCTTGTGGCTGGGGCGGGCGCCCGGAGCCAGAGCCTGGAACACGGTGGTCTTGCCAGAGCCAGGGTAGCCGCAGATGCCGACGCGCATGGTGCCTCCTCACGGGTGGGCCGCGCGGGGGGGGGGGAATCGGCCGCCCCTCTAGCACGTTGATGTTGCGAAGCACGCGCTGGTTGTCCCTGTTACCTGACCCCTGCTGCAGCCCTGGAGCGAACGTGCCCCGTCCCCTCGCCGCGCCCCCCCTCGCCTGGCTCCTCACCGCCTTGTCGGTGCTGATCCTGGCGCTGGCCCCGCCGGCTGCTCTGGCAGACGGCCAGCCCCTGTCCTACCAGCTGCTCTGCCAGGATCGGGCCGTGGGCAGCCGCGACGTGCAGATCAAGTACCTGCCCACCGCCACGGGCGAGCTGCGCTTGCTCGAAGCCTTCACCTCCTTCCTGCTCCCCATCCCCAAGGGCACCTTCCGCTACGAGCAGCGCCTGGGCGCACGCTTCGGTGGCGACCGCTCGTTCGTGGCCTCGATGTCCACGCAAGGCGAGGTGCGGGAGGTCCAGGCCCGCCAGGAGCTCGACGGCACCTGGGCCATCTCCGTGGCAAGCGCAGCCGGTGCCCACAGCGAACAACTGCCCTCGGAAGCCATCGACCTGGTCTCCTCCGAGCTGTTCGACTCGGAGCGAGCCCTGCGCACGCTGCAGTCCGCCGCCACTCTGCGGGTGCTCTCCGCCGAGACCGGCGCCATCCTCGAGGGGCCGGTCCAAGATCTCGGTCCGAGCACCATGACCGTGGGGCCCGAAGAGATCGAGGTCCAGCGCTTCCAGTTCCGGCCGCCAGAAGGCACCATGACCCTGGCCTACAGCAACGAGGGCTGGCTGGTGGCCTACGACTACCAGGTGATGGGCCTGATGGTGGGCGCACGCCTCCAGAAGCTGCCCCCGGCGCGCACCTTCGACACGGTGCTCGACACCCCGATCACCACCGGGACGATCCAGGAAGAGCGCCTCTAGTCGCGCTCGGCCGTCCACTCCCCGCTGCGGCCACCGCGCTTCTCGAGCAGGCGCACGCCCTCGACGATCATGCCGCGGTCGATGGCCTTGACCATGTCGTAGACGGTCAGAAGGGCCACCGACACGGCGGTGAGCGCCTCCATCTCCACGCCGGTGGTCCAGCAACAGCGCACGGTGGCACACACGCGCACGGTGTCGTCACCCTCGGGCTCCACCATGACCTCCACCGCCGAGAGGGGCAGGGGGTGGCAGAGGGGAACCAGATCGGCGGTGCGCTTGGCGCCCTGGATGCCCGCCAGCTGTGCCACCGCGAGCACGTCGCCCTTCTTCACGCGCTGCTCGACGATGGCGCGGCGCGCCGCTGGTGTCATTCTGATCCTTCCCTCGGCCACGGCCTCCCGGGCGGTGATGGGCTTTCCGCCCACGTCCACCATTCGCGCGTTGCCCTCGGCGTCCATGTGGGTGAGCTCGTCAGCCATGGGGGACCTCCCGGTGACCGCCAGGATAGCGGATGGTTGGGCGGGAGGCACCTCCCGCAGCCCCCCACAGATGGCCCGGGCCTGCTATGATCCCACCCTCCCGGAGGTGATCGTGCCCATGAGACGCCCCCTCGCACTCATCGGGGTCGCCGCTGCTTTCCTGACCATCGCCCTGGCCTGTGGTGGAGGCAGCGAGCCCGAGCAGGACGACGAGCCCACCAGCACCACGCCCAGCCTTGGCGACCTGCTGGGAGCCCAGTCCTCCCCTACCTCCACCACACCCAGCGCCGGCACCCAGCCCACCACCCAACTCCCCGAGTTGCCCGATCTGGAGGTCGTCCCCACCCCGGCGGAGCCCGAGATCCGAGAGACCGCGGAGTGCACCCAGGCCCGCGCGGAGCTCAAGGCCGAGCGCGAAGCGGTGGACGCTCGCCGTGCCCGCGAGATCGAAGGCGCCGAGCGTGCCCTGGCGCGAGGTCAGCTGGCCATGCAGAACTGCCTCAAGACCAGCCCCTGCAACGTCGAAGCCAAGATGATGGCCGCCGCCCAGGAGCAGGAGCAGGCGGGCGAGGCCGCCTACCAGGCTGCGATGCAGCGCATCGCCCGGTACGAGGCGGGCCTCTTCGAGTACGAGCAGGCCGTCGATCGCGCCTGCGGTCGTCGCTGACCCCAGCCCCGAGGTACCCGTGCGCCTGCCCACCCGCGTGTTCGACGCCTACCAGTGGCTTGCGGGCTCGGCCGACAAGCCCCTGTGGCAGCGCCTGCTGCTCACGACCATCCACGGCGGCATCGCCCTGTGGCGCGCCGCCGCCCAGGATCAGCTCTTCGTTCGTGCCGCCACCCTGTCCTACTGGACCCTGGTGGCCATCGTGCCGGTGCTCGCCCTGGCCTTCGCCCTGATGGGACCCCTGGGACTGATCGAGAACGGCGCCGAGTCCATCAAGCAGGGCCTGTACAGCACGGTGCTGGCAGGCTCCGTGGCCGAGGTGGGCCCCTGGCTGGACAACATCGTTGGCGGGATAAAGCTCGAGGCCCTGGGTGTCATCGGCTTCCTGGGCGTACTCGTGGCCGGCTCGAAGATGTACACCTCGGTGGAGCAAGCCTTCAATGACATCTTCCGGGTCCGCCAGCGCCGCGGCTGGGTGATGCGCATCACCCTGTTCTACGCCGTGGTCACACTGGGCCCCCTGCTGCTGTCCGCGGGCTTCGCCGCCACCTCCTCCCTCGGGGGTTGGCTGCCCTCGGGCTGGCTGGGTCGCGTGGTGCCCATCTCCCTCACCACGGCGGCCCTGGTGCTGGCCATCAAGCTGCTGCCCCACACCAACGTGCGCTGGAAGGCCGCCCTGGCCGGCGGGCTCATCTCGGCGATCAGCTTCGAGGGTCTGAAGATCGGATTCGAGGCCTACACCGCCCTGCTGGGCGCCTCCAACACCATGGTCCGGCTCTACGGTGGTCTGGCCCTGTTCCCCGTCTTCCTGCTCTATGTCTACCTGCTCTGGCTCGTGGTCCTGATGGGCGTCGAGGTCGCCTACGTCGTACACCACGCCCGGCCGCTGCTGGCCGAAGAGCGCGACCGCCTGCGCATGGGCGACATCTGGCGGCGACGGCCCGACGCATGCTTCGGGCTGCAGGTGATGGTGGCCCTGGGGGCGCACTTCCTCGGAGGGCGTGGCCCCACCCGGGGTGAGTGGATCATCGAGACCCTCGGGGCCCCCAGTCGCGCGGTACACGAGGCCCTGGACATGCTCGAGACCGCCAGGTTGCTGCTGCCGGTGGAGGGTGGCGGCTATGTCCCAGCACAGCCCCTCGAGTCCCTCAGCGCTGCCCGGGTGATCCGCGCCTGCCGGGCGGTCTCGGTGCCCTCCTGTGACGACGATGCGCCAGGCTCCGAGGCGGTCACCTCCGCCATCGAGGCCATCTCCCGAGAGATGGACGTGAGCATCGCGTCGCTGGTCCAGGCCCCCAGGCCCGAGCCCACCGAGGCCGTCCCCAAGCCCGCGAAGTAGGCATGGCCGCCTCGAAGTCCCGACGGCGCATCCTCGCGGGCCTGCTGGTGCTCGGTGGGGGCCTGGTGGTGGCGGGCCTCATGGGCCGAGCCTGGGTGCTGGTCCGCGCCGAGGCCGAGCTGAGCGAGCGAGGCTGCACCGCCCAGGCGATGGGTTGGGCCGGCCTGCGCCTGCGGGCCACGGACATCAAATGCCCCGGTGTGAACGTCCGCAGCGCCTCCGTCCAGCCCTGGCCCCTGGCCATCACCCTGCGCGGGGCCGACGTGGACCTGGCCCGCTGGCTCCCCACCCTGAGCTCCGACTCTGCGGGCGACACCCCCGCCAGCGGCATGGACAGGACCGCTGGGCTGCTGACCACTGCACAGGTCCACGGGCTCACCCTGCGCATGGGCGAACAAGTACTCTTCGAGGGCCTCGAGGGTGGGCTCGATCCCATCCAGCTCGAGGGCCCCGACTTCCGGCTCGAGCAACGCGAGGACGTGCTGGTCATCGAGCACAGCCGCGGCCTCGAGGGCCCCCCACTGTCGGGCACCCTGCGGCTCGAGGCCAGCTGGAACGTTGCCACCGACGAGATCAGCGGCACCCTCACCAGCACCTCCCTCACCATCGAGCACGACCTCCTTGCCACCGAGCCCCTCTTCGGGCTGCCCCTAGAGATCGACTTCGAGGGCAGCACCGGCGGGCTCGAGCGGCCCTGGCTGCGGGGCAGCGCTGGCGTGGGCGGACCCATGGCTCGCTGGCAGGCCCAACTCGACGACGAGGGCCTCCCGGTCCTCGACCTCGAGCTCCCCGACAGTCCTGCCGGTGAGGTCCTCGCGCCCCTGGCCCCCATCGCCCCGGAGCTGCGCCTCGCCACCGTCGAAGGGACCATCGGGCTGCGGGTGCACTGGGCCCCCGAGCGGGAGCTGCGCATCGAGCCCAGGCTCACCGAGCTCCACGTCCATGGCGCCCTGGAGCCCAACCTGGGCCTGGACTGGGGTTCGTTCACCTACCAGGTGCTCGACGAGGAAGGGGAGCGCGTGCCGCGGCGCACCGGGGACAACGCCCCCAACTGGACCCGCCTCGAGGACATCTCGCCGGACCTGGTCCACGCCGTGCTCGCGGCCGAGGACAGCGCCTACTTCCGCCACGCTGGCTACCACCCCCCCGCCATCCAGGAAGCCCTGGACGCCGACATCGCTGCCGGCGAAGTGGTCCGCGGTGGCTCGACCCTCACCCAGCAGCTGGCCAAGAACCTCTTCCTCGATGGAGAGCAGACCCTGGCTCGCAAGCTGCGTGAGCTGCTGTTGGCCACGGAGATGGACCGAATCCTGGGCAAGGACCGAGTGCTCGAGCTCTACCTCAACGTGGTGGAGTTCGGTCCAGGCCTGCACGGGGTGAGCGCCGCCACCGAGCGCTACTTCATGAAGAAGCCCAGCCGCCTGACTCCCCAAGAAGCGGTGTTCCTCGCCGCGCTGCTCCCGAGCCCACGCCGCGCCTACGACCAGTGGTACCTGCAGGGCCGCCCCAACCGCGCCCGCATGGCCGCCATCCTGGACAACATGGTGGACGGCGGCTGGCTGTGCGTACGCCAGGCCCAGCGCGC
>CAZHIK010000318.1:0-9038 GCA_964532635.1 uncultured Enterobacterales bacterium | reverse complement strand
CAGCACGGGTTCGATCGCCTCCGCGCCCGTCTGCCCGGCCCAGACCACCACGTCCTCGTGGCTCTCATACCCCACACCGACATCGGGCCCCTCGGCCACATCCCAGCTGTCCCGCTGCTTGTGCTCGTGGCGGTCCATAGCGGCCGCCGCCACACCCTCGAGGATCGCGGGGGTGAAGGAGCCAGGGCTCGTGGCCAGAAAAGACCCACTGAAGTCGCTGATGGAGCGGTACTCCCCCAGCCCCACCATGATCCACGCCGCTTCATCCGTGGAGTCCGAGAGCCCATCGATGAACTTGCTCTCGTAGGTGCGGCCGTGGACCGTGGCGAAGTAGCCGTCGTACATGTTGTTGAGCAGGTCGAAGGCCACGATGTCCAGCACGGCCGCGGCCTTGGTGCGAATCACCGGGTCCTCGGCGAAGTCGGCCAGGTTCACAAGCGCCGGTATGTCCTCGTTGAAGTAGACGTTGGAGTGCCACTCCGAGAAGCCATAGCGCCCGCGCAGGTCCAGCCAGCGTTCGATCAGGGGCAGGGCGTGAGCCGCGTGCTCCGCACCGGTCATGCCGTTGTTGGAGAAGACCTCGTCGGGGAACAGCTGGCCTACCAGCAATTCGCCCGAGTGGTACAGGATCTGGTGGTTCTCGGTCCAGAAGCACATCTGGTCGATGCCCGGCTCGTCCAGCCAGTACTTGAAGTCCAGCAGGCTCTGCTCCATGTCCCCCCGCAGCTCGGGATCCAGCGCAGCGGTCTCGTTGTCCAGGTACAACATCCGCACCAGCGAGGCGACCTTGAAGTCCGCGCAGTCCTCACGGGCGTAGAGCTTGTCGACACCGGCGTAGATGGGCTCGGGGTCCACGTCATGGCCCATGGCCACCCGGCAGACCTGGCCTGTGATGCCGCCCCCCAGATCGGGCCCGGAGTTTTCGTCGCAGTAGGCCAGGTACTCCGCCTGGCGTGCCAGGAAGCCCTCGGGCGCAGCCAGCTCGATCTCGCTGTACCCCACGTCGGGATCCACCCAGCCTGAGTCGGTGTCCGGAGCTGGGCCGCAGGAGCAGCCCTGCAGCAGAGCCAGCACCAAGGCCGCCACCATGGCCAGGCCCACGCCGATGGCCACGTACAAGGTCGTGTTGTCCCCAGAGCCAGCCCGCGGAGGATCCACCAGCCCAAGGTAGCTCTCGCCACCGCCGGGGCGTACCTGGACCTTGACCATCAGATCACCTGGGCGACCCCCATCCTTGGCCGCACCCAGCCCGTGCAGCCGCAGGATGGCACCGTCGGGCAGGCCTTCGGGCAACCGCAAGGTCAACTGACCGGCCTTCTCACCAGGTGCGTCCACCCGGCGATGCCGTACACCACCACCGGGAAGCTCCATGGGCACCATCACCCGGCAGCCGGCGCTGTAGCCTACGGCCTCGGGGGGTACCTGGACCGTGTGGTGCAGGTCTTGACCCTTGGGGTCCAAGGGATTGCCGCGATCGTAGATGCTACCCAGCTGCGCCATGGAGCCTCCTGAGGGTCCAGCCACACCACTGTATCCCCGCCACCGCGCCCACCGCCCCAGCGCTGCTATGTTGCCGGAACCGGAACCTCCATGCGCGCCCCCCTCCTCGCCCTCATCGCCCTCGCCTGCGCCCCCACCGACCCGGGGCTGCGCGACCGCCCCTTCGACGAGGTGGCCTGGGCCACCACCCACAACAGCATGTCCGCGGCGTCCGACGGTTGGCTGGTCCCCAGCCAATCCCACGGCGAGCTCGAGCAGCTCCACGACGGTGTGCGGGGGCTGATGCTCGATGTCCACGAGCAGGACGGCGAGCCCTGGCTCTGCCACGGCTACTGCTCCCTGGGCAGCCAGCCCCTGGTGGAGGGCCTGGCAGAGCTGCGCTGGTACCTGGCGGCCCACCCCAGCGTGGTCGTCACCATCATCCTCGAAAACTACGTCTCCGCCGAGCTGCTCGAGCGAGCCTTCGAGGCCAGCGGCCTGCTGCAGCTGTGCAGCGAGCACATAGCCAGCGAGCCCTGGCCTACCGTGGGGGAGCTGATCGACGCCGACGAACGGGTGATCGTGCTGACCGACGACGCAGGCGGCGAGCGCCCCTGGCTGCTGTACACCTGGGACCACGCCTGGGAGACCCACTGGAGCGCCGACGTGCCCGAGGACCTGTCCTGCGAACCCAACCGCGGCGAGCCGAACAACCCCCTGTTCCTCATGAACCACTTCCTCACCGACCCGGTCTCCCTGCCCGAGCTGGCAGCCCAGGTCAACGATCGCGACTTCCTCGAGGAGCGCGCTCGCGAGTGCTGGGACACCCACGGCCAGATCCCCAGCTACGTGGCTGTGGACTTCTACAGGACGGGGGAGCTGATCGAGGTGGTGGAGGCGCTCAACGCAGCCCAGGAGGGCTGAGGCTCTACCAGTGCCCCCCAGACCGCGGCACACCAAGCTCTGTATCCCCGCCACCCCATGGTTCGTATGGGAGGGTGCCCCCAGGTCAGTTCCGTCATGATTCCCACATGACCCCCACATGACCCCCGAAAATCCGAGCGAATCCATCGAGGATCCGCTATTAGGGGCCCGAATCGACAACCATGGAGTTTCAATGCGCCTTCTCCTCGTCTCCAGCGTCATCCTCGCCGCCGGCTGCGCCACCGACCTCGAGCTCCTCGAGGGCAGCGGCTCCCAGCCCGAAGCCAAGATCTACGGCGGCTCTGCCCCCGACGCCCCCGAACACGACGCCGTAGTGGCCCTGCACGAGCTGGCCCGCGGCGGCAAGTCCGTCTACGTCAGCCCCTTCTGCAGCGGCACCCTGATCCGCGAAGACGTGGTCATCACCGCGGCCCACTGCCTGTCCGGCATGTCCGAGCGCAAGCTGGCCATCTACGTCGGCGACGACCCCTCCGTGGACCTCACCAGCCACCTGTACACCGTCACCGAGATCTGGGTCCACCCCAGCTACAGCAGCTACTCCCTCACCAACGACATCGCGCTGGTGCGCCTGAGCTCCGCCATCACCGAGTCCGTCACCCCCGTGCCCGAGCTGCCGGCGGCCGAAGGCTTCACCAGCGCCGACATCGGCGCCACCATCAACTTCGCCGGCTTCGGCCAGACCGAGACCGGCACCTCGGGTGTCAAGCTCCAGGTCGACGGCACCGTCGATGCCCTGGGCTGCGGCGTGAGCGGCTGTCCCGACGCGGGCGACTCCGCCACCCAGTTCTCCTACGCCCAGCCCTCGAGCGGCCCCTGCTTCGGCGACTCCGGCGGCCCGGCCTTCATCTACCGCACCAGCGGCACCTACGTGGCGGGCCTGACCTCCTACGGTGACTCCTACTGCAACATCTACGGCGTCTCCACCCGCGTCGATGCCTTCGAAGACCTCATCCTGGCCTTCACGGGTGACGGCACGGTCGAGCCTCCCCCGGAGGACACCGGCGTCGAGCCTCCCCCCTCCGACGACTGCGGCAACGGCACCTGCGACGAGGGTGAGAGCTGCGACGGCCGCGACGGCACCACCGCCTGCAGCGCCGACTGCGACGGCAAGACCAACGGCAAGCCCAGCACCCGCTGGTGCGAGGTCGGCAGCTCCTGCGAGGGTGGCGGCTGCCCGTAGGCGCCAGCCTCCTCTCACAACAAGCCCCGGCAGGATCACCTGCCGGGGCTTTGTCGTTGGTGAGCCCAGACCGCTACAGGTTGTTCACACCGTCGCAGATGTCCTTGGCGGCCTCGAAGTCACCGCTGGCGTAGTAGCCCTCGACGTCGGTCCACAGCTCCCAGAAGTAGTCGCTGGTGCCGTCGCCGTCGTGGTCGGCCTCGCTGAACCAGCCCAGCTCGCCGTAGGCTATGTTTAACATCGTGGCCAGGCACTGCTGCTGGGCGCGCTCGTCCATGTCGGCCTTCTTGAGCCACAGCAGATCGTACATGTCCTCGAGGCTGGTGACGTCGGCGCCCAGCACGCTGATGGGCAGCCAGCTCTCCAGCGTCGCACCGTCCACGTGGGCGCGGCCGCCGGAGCCGGTGTGGCCGATCTTGGCCTGGTGCTTCCAGAAGCCGATGGTGCGCGGGTCGCCCAGGGGGGTGACCGCGAAGCTGCCAGCGTCGTCGAAGTCGCAGGTCTCGGAGGTGACCGTCAGCAGCTGCTGGGTCGCGGGATCGGGGACCAGGGCGTAGATGGTGGTGCCCGAGAACGCGAAGTCCACATCGACCTCGGTGTCACCGTCGAGTTCGATGACCACGGTGGCGTAGCCATCGCCATCGGTGGTGGCCCAGCCGTCGGCCGGGTCCAGCAGCGCGCCGCCGTCCAGCTCCACAAAGACGCTCAGGCCTTCGACGGCCGCGCCGCCCTGCTCCACGTACAGATCGGCGTAGACCAGGCCGTCGGAGGCGCCGTAGACATCCACGTCGGTGGTGACGGGATCGGTGCAGTTGGTCACGTCGCACTGGGCCTCGGCCACCAGGGCATCGGCCTCGGCGTTGATGTCCACGCCCGAGACCGAGTCGGTGACGGTGATGGTCTCATCCGCCGCGTAGTAGGCCTTCCAGATGGCGACCTGCTTGATGGCGGAGCTGGTGTTGTCGGTGACCGGGTAGTTGTCGATGATCCAGGCCAGCTCGCACCAGGGCTCGCCTCGGACCTCCTCGAGATCCGCCCAGTAGGCGCTGCCCACGTTGTGGTCCAGGTCGATGCAGAAGGCGTTGGTGGCCGCACCGTCCAGCGTCAGGTTCATCTGCCCCGCGTAGACCCGGGTGTCGTAGGCCCCGTCGCGGTAGACGCTGACGGTCTGCTTGTAGGTGATGCCCGTATAGCGGACGTAGACGCTGCCGGCGATGGCGACGCCGCCGAAGGCCAGCAAGGCCAATGGGACAAGACGCTTGGCGAACATGGAAGGCTCCTTCGCGGGGGGTGCAGGATGCACCCATCTCTACGAGACACATCGCGACAGAGATACAAGTCTTGTCGCTTTGTGTCTCCAGGGGCTGCGACTATTTGGAGTTTCCCGTACCCTCTCCACGCTGATCACTCAGCGTCGGCCCACGCCTCGATCATGAACTCCACGCGCCGGTTCTTGTCCCAGGCCGCCGCGGTGTGGGCCGGATCCACCGGCCGCGACTCACCGAAGCCCTGGCTCACCAGCCGCTCCGGCGCGACGCCCTTGTCGATCAGGTAGGCCCGCACCGACGCTGCCCGGCGCTCGGACAAGGTCTGGTTGCCGCTGGCGCCGCCCCGCTCGTCGGTGTGGCCCTCCACCCGGACCCTCAGGATGTCCTCTCGCTCGAGCAAGATGCCCGCGATCTCGTCCAGCAGCGCGTAGCTCTCGGCCTTGATCGTGTCCTTGGCGGTGTCGAAGTAGACCTTCTCCAGGATCTCGATCTTGTCGCGGGTCACGGCCACGCGGGTGGGCGCCATGCGCAGCACCACCTCGGTGAGCTCGTCCACCGCGATCTCGGCCTCGGCTCGACCCAGAGCATAGCCCTCGGCCTGCACCAGCAAGCTGTGGCTGCCCGGCAGCAGCTCCAGCTCCAGGCCCTCGGCCGGCACCTCGGCCCGGTCCAGGCGATCGATCACCAGGTAGGCCGCCAGGGGCGTGTCGTCCGGACCCAACACCGTCAGCCCCAGCCGACCCTTCTCGGGCTGGAGCATCAGCTCCACCAGGTGGGGCCCCAGCTCGGGGACCTCGACCGGGATGTCCTTGGATCGGAAGCCCGGGGCTGCAGCCTCGAGGCGGTAGGCGCCCGGATGGACCATCACCTCGAACTCGCCGCCGCCCTCTCCCCTCTCCTCCTCTCCGAGCAGGATGCCGGAAGCGTCGTCGATGATCTCGCCGTCCCGGTTCACCAGCCTCACCTGCACCCACACGCTGGGATCGGGGCAGCCATCCTCATCGTTCCAGCTGTCGAAGTCCTCGGGCTGCTCCGGGCAGGGATCGGCGCTGTCCACCAGCCCGTCCTCGTCCGTGTCCTTGACCCGAGGCGGCTCGTAGCCCACCGCGACGATGGCCCGGAACACCGGCGAGCCGATGCCGCGGGTCAAGCCCGTGCCCACGCCGCCGCGCACCACCATGCTGTCCGCCACCCTGCCCCAGCCGCCCAGGATGGCCTCGAGGGGCGCGCTGGCGTTGTTGGCGAAGCCCTCGGTGTAGGTCAACGCACCCGCCAGATCCGCCGAGATACCTGCCGCGTCGCTCAACGCGTAGCCACCGCCCAGCCGGTAGAAGAACTGGTCGTTGATGGTGACGTTGGACAGCTCCACCTCGGGCAGCCCGCGGGTGCCCAGGTTGGCGGCCAGCAGCACCGGCCCCAGCTGCTTGTCGGCCACCGCCGCCAGCTCCCAGCCCAGGCCCAGGGTGCCCAGGGGCAGATCCACGGTGGCGGTGGGCATGAACAGCCGGCCGTCCAGGGCCAGGCCCAGCGGAGCCTCTTCGCGATCGAGGATGGTGCCCTTCACGTCGATCATCAGATCGCCGCTACCCGCGCTGCCATCGACGATCTGGCCGTCGGTGAACAGGTACAGGGGGAGGTCCAGACCGATGCGCAGCCGCTTCACGGTGTAGGCGCCCATCAGGTCCACCTGGAACACATCCGAGACCAGGTCCATGCGCTCGCCGCTCTCGAAGACCACCACCAGGGGGTCCATGGCGTAGCTGGCCATGGCCCGGCCCACGAAGCTACCCTCGGGGGCCAGCCCGCTGTCCAGGGTCCACAGGGTGTGGGTGCCGTCGATGGGCGGGCGCCACAGCTGGGCGTTGATGTCGGGCACGCCGATGTCGGTGACGTCCTGGGCCGCAGCCGCGGCGATGAGGATGAGGCTCGCGAGGTTCACGCTCACCTCCTCCGCCGCACGGGGATCAGCAGGCCGAGCAGCACCAGGGCCCAGGCGCCAAAGCCCAGGGCGCTCCCCGTGCTGCAGCCACTGCACGCACCACCGTAGAAGCCATACTCACCGATTCCGTCCCCTCCGGTGTCGTCGGGAGGCTGGGTGTCGATGGGCGGGCTGGTGTCGTCGGGCTCGTCGGTGTCGTCGGGCTGATCGGTCTCTCCGGTGTCGTCGGGCTGATCGGTCTCTCCGGTGTCGTCGGGCTCGTCCGTGTCATCGGGCTCGTCCGTGTCCCCGGTGTCGTCCGGCTCACCGCTGTCGCCGGTGTCCACAGGGTGGCCATCGTCGCTACCATCCAGCGGATCCGTGCCATCCTCGTTCACCTCGGTGCCATCGTCCACGCCGCCGCCATCGGTGTCGGGATTCTGGGGATCGGTGCCGTAGGTGTCCACCTCCTCACCGTCCAACAGACCGTCGTCGTCGCTGTCATCGTCGTCCGGGTCCGTGCCGATGTCCAGCACCTCCTCGCCGTCGTACAGACCGTCATCGTCGGTGTCCACGTCGTTGGGATCGGTGCCCCAGGTGTCCACCTCCTCACCATCCAGCAGCCCGTCGTCGTCCGAGTCGTCGTCCAGCGGATCGGTGCCCCAGGTGTCCACCTCCTCGCCGTCCAGCAAGCCGTCGTCGTCACTGTCAGCGTCATCGGGATCCGTGCCCAGCAGCTCCTCTTCGCTGTCGGTCAGACCGTCACCGTCGCTGTCCTCGGTGGTGATGTCGTCACTGCCGTCCAGCGGATCGGTGCCATCCAGCAACACCTCGGCGCCGTCACTCACACCCCCGGCGTCGGTGTCGAAGTCGTTGGGGTCGGTGCCGTAGGTGTCCACCTCCTCACCGTCGGTCAGCCCGTCGTCGTCGCTGTCGGCGTCGTTGGGATCGGTGGCGTGGGTGTCGACCTCCTCGCCGTCTTCCAGCCCGTCGTCGTCGCTGTCGGCGTCCAGGGGATCGGTGTGGATGTCGTAGACCTCCTCACCATCCAGCAGGCCGTCGTCGTCGCTGTCCGGGTCGCTGGCGTCGGTGCCGGCCGCGGCCTCCTCGCTATCGGTCAGCCCGTCACCGTCGCTGTCCGGGTCCACGATGTCGTCGCTGCCGTCCAGCGGATCGGTGCCGTCCACGATCACCTCGGCGCCGTCACTGATGCCGCCATCGTCGGTGTCGGGATCGTTGGGATCGGTGCCGTGGGTGTCGACCTCCTCGCCATCCAACAACCCGTCGTCGTCGCTGTCGTCGTCGTTGGGATCGGTGCCGTGGGTGTCGACCTCTTCGCCGTCCAACAGCCCATCGTCGTCGCTGTCGTCGTCGTTGGGGTCGGTCCCGGTGGTGTCCACCTCTTCACCGTCCAGCAAGCCGTCGTCGTCGCTGTCGTCGTCCAGCGGGTCGGTGCCATGGTCATCGACTTCCTCGCCGTCGGAAAGCCCGTCGTCGTCGGAGTCGCTGTCCGTCGGGTCGGTACCCAGGGCGGCCTCCTCGCTGTCGGTCAGACCGTCACCGTCGCTGTCGGGGTCCACGATGTCGTCGCTGCCGTCCAGTGGGTCGGTCCCGTCGTCGTTCACCTCGGTGCCGTCGTCCACGCCGCCAGCATCGGTGTCCGCGTCGTTGGGATCGGTGCCGTGGGTGTCCACCTCGTCACCGTCGCTCAGCCCATCGTCGTCGCTGTCGTCGTCGTTGGGATCGGTGCCGTGGGTATCGACCTCCTCGCCGTCCAGCAGCCCATCATCGTCGCTGTCGTCGTCGTTGGGGTCGGTCCCGGTGGTGTCCACCTCTTCACCGTCCAGCAAGCCGTCGTCGTCGCTGTCGTCGTCCAGTGGGTCAGTGCTGTGGGTGTCGACCTCTTCTCCGTCGGTCAACCCGTCGTCGTCGCTGTCCGCGTCCGTCGGGTCGGTACCCAGGGCGGCCTCCTCACCGTCGGTCAACCCATCCCCATCGCTGTCGATTCGGTCGTCGCTGCCATCCAGCGGATCGGTGCCGTCGTCGTTCACCTCGGTGCCATCGTCCACGCCGCCGTCGTCGCTGTCCGCGTCGTTGGGGTCGGTGCCGTGGGTGTCCACCTCGTCACCATCACTCAGCCCGTCGTCATCGCTGTCGGCATCCACAGGATCGGTGCCGTGGGTATCGACCTCTTCGCCGTCCAGCAGCCCATCGTCGTCGCTGTCGTCGTCGTTGGGATCGGTGCCGT
>CAZHIK010000317.1:0-9046 GCA_964532635.1 uncultured Enterobacterales bacterium | reverse complement strand
GATCCACCTCCGTGTCCCTCGAGCTGCTGCCGGGCGCAGGAAAGCTCGATGTGGTCTCGAAGCCCAACGGGGCCCGAGTGAGCATCGATGGAGTAGAGGTGGGGCCGACTCCGCTGGTGGAGTACCGCCTTGCGTGCGGTGAGCACCTGCTGGAGATCTCCCGGGATGGATACGGAACTCTGTCACGCACGCTCGAGGTGGAGGCCGGCGAGCACGAGGTCGTGGGTGGTGCGCTCGAGGCCTTCGCCACGGGGAGCCTCACCATCATGGTGGAACCGCTCGAGGCCGAAGTGATCCTCGACGGCCAGCCCCAGGGACGGGGTCCCATGAGCATCCCCGATCTCTCTGTCGGCGAACACGAGCTGCGCCTGCGTTCGCCAGGCTTCGAGGACGAGCGCCATCAGGTCCAGATCCGCCAGGACGAGGTTGTGAGGGGTAGCTTCCGCCTCGAGGCTACAGCGCCCGAGCCGTTGCCGGCGCCGGCTCCGACCCCGGTGTCGCTGCCCAAGGTGACCTTGGCGGAGGCTGCGCGTGCTCCAGCCCCCACAGCGGTGCCAGAGCCTGCACCGATCGTTGCGGCGGCGCCTACCGCGACGTCGGAGTCCACGAGCCCCATCAACTGGGGTCACGCCGCAGTCGATCTGGGCCTGACAGCGCTAGCCGTCGGGCTGGGCGCCGGCTCCATCGCGTCCTACGCGCAGTCGGAACAGTGCTACCGGACCTACGCGGCGATGGACCCGGAGAGCGACGATCCGGACAGCTACTTCGATGATGTCGTGCTCGGCTGGCGTAGAAAGGGGCGCTGGCTGGCCCTGGGGTCCCTGGCCTCGGGAGTCGGCGCTGCCGCGGGGTTTTCGATGCTCCCCATCGTCGATCCCCTGCAAGGTCGGGTCACCGTGCAGGTGGCCTGGAGGCGCTAGCCGTTTCGCGCACATGGAGCATGGAGTTGACGCCGTCATCGGTGACCAGTTCGTATCGATCGTCGATGAGGGCCTGGGGAGACCGCGTGGCCGTGGGCCCCGAAGCCGAAGCCCCGATCACCGCCCTCGAGGCCGGGCGCCAGCGGGTAACCCGGGGCGAAACAACGCCCGGTGGCTGGAAGCGCAACCTCTATCCCCTGCTCCCCCCACCCCATCCCATGCCCCGCTTGCTGGTCTCCACCCTCCGCGGCGCCGAGCTGCGCCAGCTGGTGGTCGAGGCGTTCCCCGAGCTGGCGGGAGGGGCGAGGACTCGCGGCTGTGTGGAGCTGATGCCCGATGCGGGGGGGGTACGGGAGGCGCTGGGGCTGAGGTGAGGGATACGCCGGAAGTGGTCTTGATTCAGAGAAAATGGGATAGTCGCCTCAGGAGGAAACACCAATGGCTGGACGCACTCGAATCCCCTTCTTCGCCCTTCTCACCCTGAGCGCCTGCTTCTCCGACAAGCAGGACGACACCGGTCACGACTGCGGTCCCGGCACCCACTGGGATGGCCAGTACTGCGTGCCCGACGAGGACACCGACACCGATACCGACGCGGACACCGACACCGACACCGACACCGACACGGATGCCGACACCGACGCGGATGGCGACACCGACGCCGACACCGACACGGATGCCGACACCGACCTCGAGGACGCCGACGGCGACGGCTACACCGTGGACGAAGGCGACTGCGACGACGCCGACGACTCGGTGCATCCCGCCGCCACCGAGATCTGCGACAACGGTGTGGACGACAACTGCGACGGCAGCGCCAACGACTGCGGCTGGGCCGGCGCCTACGACCTCGGAGACGATGGCTGGAAGCTGCTGGGCGACCACCAGAACGACTACGCGGGCTGGATGATGGACGCTGGCGGGGACGCCACCGGCGACGGTGTGGGAGACATGCTCGTGGCGGCGCCCTTCGCCGATCCGGGCGTCAGCTCCGGGGGCATCGTCTACGTAGTCGCGGGGCCCATCACGGCCGACCAGGATCTGGACTCATCCGCTGCGACGATCATGGGGACCGATGCGGACGGCAAGGCCGGCTACTCCGTCTCCTGGGCGGGGGATGTCGATTCTGACGGTGTCGACGACGTGATCGTCGGCGCTCCCAACTACGGCGAGGACGATGTCGGTATGGCCTACCTGGTGAAGGGTCCCCTGACGGGCGAGGTCTCCCTGGACAGCGCCGACGGCGCTTGGAGCGGCACCGACGATGCCCGGGCCGGCTGGGCCGTCGAGGGTGTAGGCGACATCAGCGGTGATGGCCTGCCAGACTTCGCCGTGGGTGCTCCCGAGGACGACATCCGCAGCAACCGCGGTGGCGCAGCCTACCTGTTCTTCAGCGGAGCCGGGGGCACGGGCACCACCTCTGCGGCCGATGCACAGATCCACGCTTCCTCGAGCAACCTCTACCTGGGCCGCGCCTTCGCTGGGCCCACTGACCTGAACGCCGACGGCGTCCACGATCTCGCGGTGATGGGCTACAACGCGGTGTATGTCTTCGAGGGTCCCGTCTCGGGCACCCAGTACGCGTCCTCCGCTGACGCCCGCCTCTACCCGCACTACCACCGAGAGATCATCGGCTACTACCCCGACACCCTGGCCGGAGGAGGCGACTACAACAACGACGGCTACCAGGACCTGATCGTCGGGGCACCCGAGGGGGGCACGGCCGACGACCTGTCCTACGACGGCGCCATGTGGGTCGTCGAGGGCCCGGTCTCGGGTGAGACCGACATGTTCTTCGCGGCGCTGAAGGTCGAAGGCCAGCAAGACGGCCTGTGGGTCGGCTACTCGGTAGCCTTCGCGGGTGACGTGGACGGCGACGGGGGCGACGACGTCCTGGTCGGGGTCCCTTCCCACGACTACTTCTCCCAGAGCTCCGGCAGCGCCCACCTGTTCCTCTCGGGAAGCTCGGGCACCCTCACCCTGGCCGATGCCCAAGCCAGCTTCTACGGCACCAGCTCGAACGAGCAGGCCGGCAGCTGCGTGCGCAGCGTGGGTGACATCACCGGCGACGGGCTGACCGACCTGGCCATCGCCTCGGTGGGCGGCGATGGCGGAGCTCGGGGCTCGGGCGTGGTCTACCTGTTCCCCGGCTTCGGCATCTGATCGGCTCCCACCTCTCGAGGCGTCCAACGGCGTGGACGACAACTGCGACGGCAGCGTCAACGACTGCCTGTGGGACGACCACTACGCCATCGAGAGTGTCGCCATCCTGCTGGCCAGCGACCGCGCCGGGGAGCAAGCAGGCTGCGCCCTGGATGCCGGCGGAGACGCCAACGGGGATGGCATCCCCGACCTGCTGGTGGGCGCCCGAGGCAGCACCGAGGGCGGAGACGACGCCGGCAAGGTCTACCTGGCCCACGGCCCCATCAGCAGCGATATGTCCCTGGACGACGCTCAGGGCATCTTCATCGGTGATGTCGAAGACGGGGACGCCGGACACTCGGTGTCCTACGCTGGGGACCTCGACGCCGACGGCAGGGACGACCTCGTCATCGGAGCCTGGGCGGCCGCCTACACCGTCTCGACTGCGGGCGCGGCCTATCTCGTTACCGGACCCTTCTCCGGCACCTCTGACCTCGACTCGGCCCGCGCCAGCTTCCTGGGCGAAGACGGGGGCTACGTGGGCTACGCGGTCTCCGGCACAGGAGACCTGACCGGCGATGGGACCGGCGACCTCCTGGTGGGCGCAATCCTGGACGCCGGCGACATCACAGGCTCGGGCGCGGTGTACCTGCTGGCATCCGACGGGCTCTAGGCAGGGCGCGTCAGCAGGAGGTCGCCAACGACGACGACCCGACGTGCCCCCGCCATCCTGCTCGCCGCCGGCCTCGGCCTGGCCGGGTGCGGGGAGAAGCAGCGACAGGGACGGGACACGGGCGAGTCTCCAGCCTGCGCCGAAGGCTACCAGGAGGGCCGCGGGGTGTGCGTGCCTGAGGGCTGTGGCGTCGGGGCCTGGGGCGACCTGGAGGTGGACGGCACCACGGTCCAAGCGGACTTCGATGCACCCGAGGGTGCTGAAGATGGAATGAGGAGGCCGGCCCACCCCTCACAGAGCTCCGATCAGCTGGAAGCCCCGTCAATCCTCACACCTGATAGAATCGCGGCGCCCGCATACGACGAGGAACTCCATGTTTCGCGCTCCCATCGCCACGCTCCTGCCGGCCCTGCTGCTGGCGTCCCCGGCGGTCCTGGCCGAGACCCTGATCGTCGATCCCGACGGCCATGGTGATCACACCACCATCCAAGGCGCCATCGACGCAGCGGGCGATGGCGATGTGATCGAGGTGTGGCGGGGGACCTACGCCGAGAACCTGGTCATCGACAAGGGCCTCGAGCTACGCGGCGCGGGGGCCGAGCTGACCGTCCTCGAGGGCAGGTTCCTGGACAGCGTGGTGAACACCAGCGCCGCGGGAGCCGAGGTACTGCTGGCGGACATGACCATCACGGATGGCCTGTCCGACTACGGCGGCGGGGTGTACTGTACCGACACGTTCCTAAGCCTCGAGCGGGTCACGCTCATGGGAAACCAGGCCACCAACAACGGCGGCGCTCTGGGCTTCGATGACGAGTGCACTCTGTCGATGCGGGATTGCGACGTCTCCATGAACCAGGCCGGCAGCGGCGGTGGGATCGGCGACGCTGGGACCGGGGCCGGGTTCGTCATCGAGGGGAGCCGCTTCGTGGGCAACATGGCCTCGGGCGATGGAGCCGGTATGTTCCTCTACGACGAGGACGGCACCCTGCGTGGCAACGTGTTCTCCGGCAACCAGGCGGCCGATGAGGGCGGGGTCTTCTCGATGGGTCGCATCAACGCCCAGGTGCTCAACAACATCTTCGTGAACAACGCCGCCGCGAGTGGTGCCGTGGGCCACGTGTACATCGCCGACTCTCACCTTCGCATGGTGAACAACACCGCGGTCGGGAACGAGGCGCTCGAGGAGGGCTACGCCAGCGTGCTGGCCATCGACGACTGCGAGCTCCTGAGCTTCGCCAACAACATCGTGGCTTGGCAGGAGGGCCCTGCCTTTGTGGAGGACCGCACCGAGGGCTACGACTGCTGGATGGACTTCGAGTACTCCGCCTTCCACGAGGTCGGCGAGTTCCTGTACGAAGGCGAGCTGGACCTGGCCGTCGGCGATGAGGGCAACATCGATGGGGATCCGCTCTTTGTGCTTTTCGACGCCAACCTGGGCACCGCGGCCACCGACGACTATCACCTGCAACCGTCCAGTCCCTGCGTCGATGCCGGGATCCCCTCCTACACCGATCCCGACGACTCACCCGGCGACATGGGCGCGTTCGGGGGCATCGGCGGGGGGGTGTGGGACTGGGACCAGGACGGCTGGACTGCGGTGGAGGACTGCGACGACAGCGACGACGCCGTCCATCCTGACGCCGAAGAAGCCGACAACGGCGTAGACGACGACTGCGATGGTGAGATCGACGAAGGCCTCGCGACGGACACGGACCCCCCGGAGGACACGGGGCCGAAGCCCGTCGACAGCGAGCCACCCGAGGACACGGGATCGGCCCACTGCGACACCGAGCAGCCCGAGCAGGACGAGTGCCCCGAGTGTGAAGGCTGCGGCTGTGCCGGCCTGCGCTCGGCAGCGACGCCCTTGGCGCTCCTGCTGGGCCTGCTCTCTCTCGTGGTCCAAGCCGGGCGGCGCCGCGAGCCGTGAGTACCGTCGTGCTGGCCCTCGCGATCGGTTTGACGACCGGAGCCGCCTGGGCGGATCCGGTACCGGTGCAGCTCGAGGGCAGCATCGCTGGGATGGAGACCACCCTGCCCACCGAAGCGGGCTACCACATCAGCGTCTGTCAGCTCCACGCGGAGTCATTGGCCTGCCTGGAGCGCGCTGCGCTGGATGCGGACCAGGGATCTCTGATCAACCCCACCGAGTGGAGCACCGTGCTCGGCGGAACCATCGGCACCGAGCTGGTGGTAGCCACCGATCCGCAGCCGGCCCAGGATCTCCGGATCGCCTGGGGTGACCAGGAGCTGACCGCCTGCTTGCCGGACACCCAACACACATCCCACGGCGCCAGCTTCGCGATCTCCGATGACGGCAGCAGCTGGTGGCTCGACGAGGGTCACGACGGCTCCATGGTGGGTGACCGCGTGAGCGTCTCCGAGGCCTTGCAGGACCGCCACCTGGCGCGCAGCTGCGATGAAGGCCCAGGGACCTGGCAGGCCGTGGACGGAGCGGCGGAGCGCGTCGACATCAGCGTGACCGCGGAGTCCGAGCGGGCGTTCCAGCTGGCGCTGCAGCTGGGCGAAGGGCAGGTCCTGGCCTGGCCGGACGGCACGCCCCTGCTGGCCGAAGAGCTCGGAGCGGCTCTGGGCGAGGCCTTTGGCATCGAAGACGAAGGTGTGCCGGTCTCGAGCACCCACTGGGCCGGAACCACGGGCCGCGCAGAGCCGCTGCGCGCGGTGACCGCAGCCCTGGACGAAGCGAGCGGGTGGCCCGAGCCCACGGTCCAGCCTGGAATCCTGGCCGTTGACCTCGAGCTCGGCCGCGTGGCCTTCTCCGGCGGGAACACCTCCAACGACATCCAGCTGCTGGGCCACTACCACACCCACTGGGGGGGTGGGCACTTCGGCGCACGCTGGGGCGACCTGTACGCCATGGTGCTGGGTGAGAGCGACGCCTCGTTCATCCTGGTAGACATCTCCGACCCCAGCGCTCCCAACCTGGCGAGCGTGACGGACTGTGGCTGGGCCTACGGCGCCGTGCGCTACGAGGGGTACGCCTACGTCTACGCGCGGGACGGCCTGCACGTCGTGGACATCGCCGATCCTGCCGCTCCGGAGCACCGGGACACCATCGCCTTCGACCTGGGCGGCTACGCGGTGAGCGCCCAGCTCCAGGATGATCGACTGGTCGTCTCCACCAAGACAGCCTGGGCCGTCCTCGACCTGTCCACGCCCGCCTCCCCCACCGTCCTGTTCGAGGGCGAGCTGGATCTCGACCTTGGTGAGGGCGACCAGCTCTGGTTCCCGGGCGATGGCTGGGGCTACGTCTGGTCCTCCCTCACCGAGACCCTCGAGGCCCTGGACTTCGAGGACCCCTACGATCCCCAACGGATCCTGTCCCTCGTCCCCACCGAGGAGCCGGTGCCGATCGGCGGCGTCCTCCACGACGGCGATCTGCTCTTCACCGCGCTGTGGGGCGACGGCGTGGCGGTCTTCGACATCTCCGAGCCGGATCGGCCGACCGAGGTCTTCCACTACGAGACCTACCCGTTCCCACCCATGTATGACGAGGAAGCCAAGGACACGGCGCTCTGCCTGACGCTGAACGAGGACCGCCTGTATGTCGCAGGCCAGTACGGCTTCGGCGAGGACCTGGATCCCCAGCAGGGGATCGTCCAGAGCTACCTGCAGGTCTTCGATGTCTCCGACCCCGACGCCATCCACCTCGAGCGGGAGCACGTCGAGGCGGGGGTCTACGTGCGCCCGGTCCGCCTCGATGTGGAGGGCGATCGGTTGTGGCTCTTCGATGGATCACACGGCCTGCGCATCGCCGACCTCTCCACCCACGGGAGCTTCGGGTGGGAGGGCAGCTACACCGCGGTGGGCATGGGCGTGGACGTCGTCGTGCACCAAGAACGCGCCTGGATGTCCCAGTACCTCGGCGGCGGAGTGCACGTCATCGACGTCTCGGACCCATCCGCGCCGGCGAGCGCAGGCTACGTCCACGACGGCCGCGACGCCTACGGGCTGGCGGTCACCGACGGACGCTGGCTGCACTGGGGCGGCAAGCTCACCCGGCCCTGGTACGACCAGGACGAGTGGTTCTATGTCGACCTGAACACCTGGGATCTGGTCGACGAGCAATCCCCCGTCTTCTCCGCGGTCTCGGACGGCTACCCACACATGGGCCTGGACCATCACGGTGACTTCCTCTCGGCCGGGGCCCAGCTCTGGGATCTCGAAGATCCCGGCGCGCCTGTGCTCGTCTACGAGAGCGAGACGATGGGCGGCCAACACGCCGCCCGCCACGGCGACTATCTGGTCTACGGCACCGGCCGCAGCGACCTGTCGTGGCCGCCCGAGAGTACCGGCGAGGACGCTCCCATGGTAGCGGCGGTATGGGACGTCGCCAACCTGGCCGCCCCCACCCTGGTGGCCCTGGTGACCGTGCCGGATGCGAGCACGCCCTTCATCACCAACACCGTAGTCCGCTCGGGGGTCGCCTACTTCAGCGACGGTGTCCAGGTGAACGCCCTGGATCTGGCCGACCCGCGGACCCCGACCCTCGCATCCCGTCTCACCCTGCAGTCCAGCAGCCCCGGTGGCCTGGACGTGCTCGAGGACTACCTGTTCCTGCAGGACGAATACGGTCCGCTGCAGGTCTACGACCTGTCCCTGGGCCTCGAGTCGGCGAGCCTGCTGGGCGAAGTCCTCACCACCTACACCCGCAAGACCGTGGTGGAAGGCGAGGTCGCATACACACCCGCCGCCAACGGCCTGTACATGATCAGGGTGCCCCGTTCGACCCAGGCGCCAGCTGGTTCGGTGACCGCGTGGTTCCACGTCGCCGAGCTGGACGTCGAGGACACCGGGCTGGAGGACACGGGGGATGGGCTGCCGGTGGACAGCGAGCCCGAGGGCGTGGACACGGGGGACAGCGGTGAGGAGCCCGTTGTCGTGGACAACGACCGGCCGAGCACCTGCGGCTGCGCAGTGGGCTCGGTAGCCCGTGGACCGTTCTGGCTCGCGCTGGTCTGCGTCACAGCGCTGGCCTGGCGACGGCGGGATGGAGGGAGCAACGACGGGAAGGCCGGCGCTGCCCGGGGCCGGGAGACGCCGCACGGCCGGATGGAGTCACTGACGAACAGTCGCCCAGGGCCTTGACCCCCTTGGTGCTGGCGGCGAGCGCGGCCTCGTCGCCCCTTCCACTGGCCAAGTTCCGAAGAGCGCTGTGGGGGCCAGCCGCTTCGGTGTCCACGCTCCACGGCAGCGTGTTGCCGTCGTAGAGATCGAGACGACCCAGCTATTCTTGACAGTCCCGAGGATAGTGCATCATGATGTAGTTACATCAGAAATGATGAGAAAACCC
>CAZHIK010000316.1:0-9048 GCA_964532635.1 uncultured Enterobacterales bacterium | reverse complement strand
CCGCCAGCACCGGCGATCTCTGCACCGCCCGCGAGCTGCACTTCGGCCTGCTGCCGATCATCGACTGGCTGTTCCACACCACCAGCCCGCGCCCGGCCAAGGCCGCCCTGGCCGCCGTCGGCCTGTGCGCCAACGAGCTGCGCCTGCCCCTGGTGCCCCTGCTCGACGCCGTGCCCGACTTCGTGCTCGACGCGGTGGAGTAGCCATGGCTCCCCTGCGCGTTGGCCTGGTGGGTGCTGGGGGGCGCATGGGCCGGCTGCTGGCCGCAGCAGTGCTGTCCAGCGACGACCTGCTCCTCACCTTGGCCACCGATCATCAGGATCACCCCCTGATCGGCCGCGACGTCGGCCTGGTGGCCGGCACGGGCGCCTGCGGACGCCCCATCGAGCCCATGGCCCCCGGGCTGCAGGGCGCGGTGGACGTGTTCCTGGACTTCTCCCTGCCCGACGGCACCGCCCGCATGGTGGAGCTGGCGGGGGAGCGTCCGTTGATCATCGGCACCACAGGGCTCTCCGGTGAGGTCCTGGCGGCCCTCGAGGGTCACGCCCAGCGGGCGCCCGTGGTGCTGGCGCCCAACTTCTCCACCGGCATCGCCGTGCTGACCGAGCTGGTGCAGCTCGCAGCGCGGGTGCTGTCCAGCTACGACGCCGAGATCGTCGAAGCCCACCACCGTCACAAGCGCGACGCCCCCTCGGGCACCGCCCTGGCCCTGGCCCAGGCCCTGGCCGACGCCCGCAAGGTCCAGCTCGACGAGCGGGCCTGCTACGGCCGCGAAGGCCACGTCGGCGAGCGCCCCGTGGGCGAGATCGGCATCCACGCGGTGCGCGGCGGCGACATCGTGGGCGAGCACACGGTGATGTTGGCGGGCCCCGGCGAGCGGGTGGAGCTGCGCCACGTGGCCACCAGCCGCCAAGCCTTCGTGGGTGGAGCGCTGCGGGCTGTGCGCTGGGTGCGGACGCAGAAGCCCGGGCTGTACGGGATGCGGGACGTGTTGGGGTTGTAGGGGGCGCGGTCTTCCCGTCGGGTCACTGCGGAAGCTGAATCCAGAAGAGGTCGCTGGAACTCGAGCCCATGGGCCCCGGGCAGACAGCGGCCCATCCGGCGGGCGTGCGCGTCGAAATCGGAGTCCTCGCCCCAGGAGTCGCCTCTCGACGCGGACAATCGGACTGTCAGCCCACGCCTGCATCGCCCCGGAAACAGGCCGCTGGACGGTTTCCGCCCACAGGGGTCGGCAGCCGGTTCGGATCGGAGACGCCCAACGCATGGCGCCTGCCTGGTCTGGGTGGGGGGCGTGGTGGTGTGAGGGAAGGGGGGCTGTGAAGGTCCGGGGCGGTCTCGCGCGCTCATGGCGCGGGCCATTCGAGGTCCCCGAGCTTTGCATCGAAGTCAGGCAGCGCGGCGCGCAGGGGAGGGGCGGGCGTCAGCGGAGGCTGGAGCGCAGACGGCGCGGACAGGGGGGCTATGGCCGGATCGATATCTCCGGTCGTCAGTTCCAACTGGAACGTCAGCTCGCAGGTCGGTCGGTCCCAGGTGGGGCAGATCTCGCTCGCGGGGGCCTCGTCCCAGTCTTCGCGGGGCGTCAGACAGGCCTCGCCCTGGACAAACAGATCCGGGGCGTTGTCCGACCAGGTGTTTCCCCCCAGCCGGGCCCAGCCATCGTCGAGAAAGAGGCCTGCGCCTGCGTTGCCGGAGAGCGTGTTGCCTTCGAGCGAAAGACCCGTGCTGCCGTCCCAGGCATCCGTACCGGCCGCATACACGCCGTCACCGCAGCGGAGGACGGCGCCGTGGGGGATGCCTGTGTTGCCGGAAATGTTGGCCCCGGAGAGCTGGTAGCGGCCCTCGCCCGAGAGCCAGACGCCCGCCGTCGGGTTGTCGGTGATGGTGCTGTCAGCGACGATGAGAGAGGGAGGTCCCCAGCTCCACTGTTGCGCGGCGAAGATCCCCACTCCGCCCCCGAGGTTGGCGCACTCCCGGGTGCCCGAGATCGTGGAGGAGCGGATCTCCAGCTCGCTATCATTGACCACCACCGCGCCCGCGAACCGGTTGTCGAGCAGCGCACAGTCGGTGCAGGCGAGTGAGTCTGCCCGGTATGCGTACAGGCCCGGCCCCTCGTTGTCTTGCGCCACGAGCCCATAGGCTTCGACGGAGGCTCCGTTTTGGGCGTCCAGCCCAAGGGCTGTCATGCCCTGCTCCCCGGGTCCCGAGATCGTCCCGCTGATGGATGCGTTGCGGATCGCGAGCTGGGTCCCCGTACCCTCGGCCAGGAGCCCCATCCTCGTGTTCCCAGAAACCTCGCCGCCCTCGACCACTAGCACAGCACCCAGATTGACCTCGATGCCGTACCCGAACTCCCTCTTGTCGGTCGGCAGAGTGTCCCGGACGGCCGTGTCTCGCAGAGTGACTCGAGTTCCCGACCCCTCGGCACCTACCCCAAGCCGCGTGTTCCCAACCACCTCACCGCCCTGGGTGATCACTGTCGCGCCCCCACTGACCAGGATGCCGTAACCGAACTCCCCGCTCGTGTTCGGGCCAGTGTCCCGGACGACTGTGCCTTGCAGGGTGATCCGGGTTCCCAACCCGTCGGCCCAGATTCCCACCCCCACGTTCTCGGCGACTTCCCCGCCTTCGGCCGCCAGCGTCGCGCCGCTGTGGACCTCGAGACCGCGCGCGGTAAACACGATGTCGTTCGACTGGGTAGTTCGGACGACCGTGTCTCGCAGAAGGACCTGAGTTCCCGGATCAAAAGCCAGGATTCCTACCGATGCGCTCCCAACGACCCCGCAGCCCTCGGCCGCCAGCGTCGCGCCGACCCCGACCTGGATGCCGTTCCCGCCCGCACCGTCCATCCCCAGCTGGGTGCTCCGGACGACGGTGTGTCGCAGCGCGACCTGGGTACCCGAGTCCGCAGCCTTGATCCCCACCAGGGTGGCGGAGTCGATGTCGCAGCCCTCCAGCTCCAGCGTGGAGGGAGCCTCGCTGTGTCCCCGGTAGGCCAGGATTCCATAGCTGGCGCTCCTTTCCACACCGAGATCGACCAGCCGCACGACGCCGGAGCCGACCCTCACCCCGATCCACCGCGACCTCGCGACGCTCAACCCCGAGATCTCCACTTCACCGTATCGGCTGTCGATGTCGATCCCCGGCGTATCCTCATCCCCCACGCTCGCATCGATGGTCACCAGCTCCCGGCACCTCCCCGCCAACTGCACCCCCGCATGGTCCGTGCCCAGCTCGAGAGTCTCGGCGTAGCTCCCCGCCGCCACCGCCACCAGCCCGCCACCACGCGAACCCGCCTGTTCCAGCGCCGGCTGGATGCTCTGCAGCGGGGCCTCGGCGCTGCCGTCGCCGCCTTCGGCCGCCGCGGCATCCACATACACAGTCGCCCCATCCACCGGCAGGTCCCCCCAGATCCCCACGCCGCACGCCTCAGGCACACAGACATCGCCGTCCACGATCCACCCATCCGCGCAGACCGGCGCCTCGCCCTGAACCTCCCGCCTTCCAGGCTGCGGACATCCCGCCGCGAGGAGGCCACCGATCAGCAGAAAAACTCGCATCCCCCCGACGATAGCACCCCGCGCCCCACCGACCTGATGTAGGGGAGCACTTCATGTGCTCCCGGATCGCTGGCAGGCCTCACGGGAGCAGTTCACCTGGTGGCAGTCCCGGCACGTGGTCAGCCCAGGCACCCCTCGGGACTCCACATCGCGGCGCAGGTCGCGGAGCCGATCCGACGACCACACCCTGGACAGGCGGCCCGAGGTGACCTCGCCCACCTGGTTCTCGATGCCCTGGTCCCATGGGCAGAGGGTGACCTTGCCGTCCCATGAGATCACCGGGGTCTGCTGGGGCCCCGGGCAGCGGCGGGGCTGGGTGGGATCGGGGAGCTCGAGGCTGGCGCCCACAGCATGCGCCAACGCGCGCAGGGCGGCTTCCGAAGCCTGGTCGCCCACGAAGCTGCGGGGATCCGCCCGCCGCAGCCAGTAGGCATCGCCGCTGCCCGCGGGCAGCTCGCCCGCCACCACGGCCGGATCCCGCAGCCGGGCGCCCCAGCGCTCGAGATCGGCCTCCACAACGGCCGGATCGAGCCCCTCCTCGGGCACGGTCCGCAGCACCACCAGACGCACCGTGGCGCCCCGCTCCCAGGCCAGGCGCTCCACGTGCTGCCAGGCCAGCAGCTGGTGATCGCCCATGCGATCCTGGTCGAGCCACCACTCGGTGGGGGCCTCGGGGTGGCCCAGGACGATGTCGACGATGTCCTCGGACAAGAGCAGCGCGCTGGTGTGCACCCGCAGGCGCTCGAAGAGGCGCTGTGGACCCACCACCTGCACCAGGTGCTTGAGCACCGGGATGATCTCGGGGTGGAGCAGGGGCTCGCCCCGCCAGCGCAGCGCCAGGGTGCCGAAGTCGGGGCCGTGGGCGCGCAGATCCTCGACCACCCGCTGGACCAGCTCGAGCCCCATGAAGCCGCGGCCGAAGTCGACGTAGTGACGGTCGCGCCACACGTGCCAGGTGCGCGGGGTCTCGTAGCAGGTGGCCATGGGGCCGGGGGCCTGGTGGACCAGCGCGCCCATGCGCTCCGAGGGGGTGGTGCAGTCGCTCCAGCCGCAGTCGCAGGTGTCGGTCAGCTCCATGGTGAGGACGCCGTCGGGCAGGGCCTTGCGCTCGCCCACGGTCCGCGGCCGCTCGGGCAACCGGGCGAGCAAGCGCTCGAGGCCCATGCGCGCGGCGCGGCCAACCAGGGGGGCGACGCGGTCGGAGTCCCGCCGCAGGTAGCAGTTCTGGATGCAGGGGGTGCGGCAGTGCTTGACCACGCGCCGGCGCTCCCGCAGGGCAGGGGAGGCCCAGATCTGCTGCAGGGTCTGCTCGCGGATGGAGCCGAAGCGACCCTTCAGGAAGTCCAGGTTGCCGTCGCACATGATGACCGAGCCGTCGGCGTTGACGTACAGCTCCTTCCAGCCCGCCCAGCAAGGGGCCTCGAGGGGCTGCAGCTCGTCGCGGTAGTACGAGGGCAGCAGCTCGATGTCCTTCTCTGAGTTCTGGATGCGGAAGTAGGGCCAGGGCGGGTGGCGCACCCGCTCCCTCAGCTTGGCCACCAGCTGCTCGAGGGCGGGCATCTGCTCCGGGCCGATCCACAGCTCGGCCACCTCGGCCTCGTTCTCAGCGGTGCGGGCCGTGCCGGAGCTGTCGGGCGGGCGGCGGAAGAGGTTGAGCAGCTGCACCCCGTCGAAGCCTTCCTCGGCCAGCTTGTCGAGCATGGCCGGCAGTTCCTCGAGGTTGCGGGCGTGCACCAGGGTGTTGGCCAGGATCTTGCGCCGCGGGTTGCGGGCGTCGGCGTCAGCGCGCCGCAGCTGGCGGTAGCCGGCCATGGTGCGCTCGAAGCTGCCAGGGCCCCGGATGGAGTCGTGGCTGTCCCACAGGCCGTCCAGGGAGAAGCTCATGTGGAGCTTCTCGGGGGGGATGCGGGCCAGCCTGGCCGCCCGCTTCCAGTCGATGAGGGTGCCGTTGGTGGTCAGGGTGATGTGGAAGTCCTTGCGTGCCGCGTGCAGTAGGATCCGCTCGAGATCGGCGCGCACGAAGGGCTCGCCCCCCAGGGGGTTGAGGACCCTCACTCCCCACAGCGCGGCCTGGTCGATCACGTCCAGGATCTCGTCCGTGCTCATCTCGTCCGCCACCTCGTAGCAGGTGGTGCACATGGAGCAGCGCAGGTTGCAGCGCAGGGTCAGGTTGATGGACAACCAGTCCGGCGGCGCCAGGGAGCGCCCCGTGGCACGGGACAGGAACATCCTCAGGTCCTGCTCGAGGTGGCGCGGGGTGGGCATGCTGGTGGCTGGCCTCGGGGGTACGGTAGCGTGTAGCTTTAGCCTGTACGACTTCGGTCCTGCACACACGCGGTAGTCCTCAATGCGTATCCTGCTCGTCTTTCACGGCTGGTTCCCCACCCCTGGTCGCCCTGTCGCCGGGGGGGCGCTGCGCGCCTGGCATCACGCCGAGGCCCTGCGCGCGGCGGGCCACGATGTCCACGCGGTCACTCGCACCCAGGACGCCGTCCCCGGCGGGCCTCCCGGCTTCGCTACCGGTGGGGAGCTGCGCGCCCACGCCGAGCGCATCCAGCCCGACGTTTTGCTGGTGGTCCAGCCCGAGGAAGCACCGGATCTCGCCCCCCTGGGCATCCCCATGGTGGTGGACCTCTACGCGCCGCGCATGCTCGAGGCTCAATTCCAGGACGCCACGGGTATCGAGGCCGTCAACACCCTGCGCGCCATCCGTGCCGGTGACTTCTTCCTGTTCTCCAACCATCGCCAGCGCTTCTATTTCCTGGGCCTGCTGGCCTTGGCGGGGGTCGATCTGCGCAGTCACGAGTTCGGCGCAGTGGTTCCCCTGGTGGCGCCCAAGGGGCCCGAGCGTAGCCGTCCCCGCGGTGCCCTGTTCGTCATGGGCGGGGTCAGCTGGCCCTGGATCGATCCCACGGTCGCCCTGGGGCGCGCCGTGGCCCACCTGAAGAAGCGCCGCAAGGGCAAGCTGCTCGTGCTGGGCCACAAGCCCGTGCTGGGGGACTCCCCGGTGCGTGACCTGAAGGCTGCGCTCCCCCCGGGCAAGCGCCTCGAGTACGGCGGCGTGCTGCCCTACGATGAGCTCCTGGCCACCTACGCGGGGGCCACGGCGGCGCTGGACATGATGGCGCCCACCCCCGAGCGTGACCTGGCCGTGGCCTTCCGGCACATGGACTACCTGGGCTGCGGGCTGCCCATGATCGTGGGCGACGACCACGTGCTTGCGGAGCCGCTGCGTGCGGCCGGCGCTGGCCTGGTGGGCCTGCCGGTCGAAGACGCCATCGATGCGGTGCTCGACGATCCCGACGGTCACGAGCAGCGCGCCGCGGCGGCCCGCGAGCTCGCGCTCGCCCGCTTTGGCCGCGAGGTCTGCGTGGCGCCTCTGCTGGCATGGCTGTCCGATCCCGTTCGGCGCACGCGGCGAGACACACCCTTGGGTTCCCTCGCCGAGGTCTCTGCCCGGGCCGCCCGAGCCGAGCGCGGAGAGCAGGCTGCGGCGGCTGACCTGCGCCGCGTCGTGGCCGAGGTGGAGGCCAAGCGCGGTGAGGTGGCTGGCCTGGTTCAGCAGAGCCGTGTGTTGAGCGTGGCCACCGAGCGCCTGGCGGGCTCAGTGGCCGAAGTGGCGGGCTTCAAGCGCGAAGCCATCGCCGTGCTGGGAGGCGCCCAGGCCCGCGCTCGAGAGGAGCTCAGTGCCCTGCAGGCCCGCAGCGCCGCTCTCGAGGCCGACGTGGCCAAGAAGGGCTCCGAGCTCGAGGCAGCTCTGCGAGAGAAGGACTTGATCCAGGACCGCATGCAGGACCTGCGCAAGCAGCTGGCTGGTGCCGACGCTCGGGTCCAGGTCCTGCGCACCGAGCGGGACGCCGCGGTCGAGGCCCGCGAGGTGGCCCAGGCCGACGCGCTCAAGAAGAGCGGAGAGATCGACACCCAGGCCCGCCAGCAGGAGCTGATGCGGGGGCAGATCGGCTCGCTGGAGCGTCGGCTGGATGCGGCGGACAGAGCCGCGGCCGCGCTGCGCACCCAGCTGGCGGCCGCCGAGGTGGCCCAGGCAGACGCGCGAGCGGACTCCCAGAAGAAGAGCGTCGAGATCGATGCCTTCGCGGGCAATCAGGACCTGCAGCGCGAGCGCATCGGTTCGCTGGAGCGTCGCCTGGACGCGGGCGACAAGGCGGCGGCCACGCTGCGAGAGCAGATCGCGGCCCTCGAGTCCGCGCTGGCCGAGGCTCGGGCGGACTCCCAGAAGAAGAGCGTGGAGGTGGACGCCCTGGTGCGCGAGAAGGCCGCCATCGCGGCGCATCTCGAGCAAGTGCAGCGTACTGAGCGCGGGCTGGGGGCCGAGGCGGCACGCCTGGGTACGGAGCTGGCACAGCTGGCCGCTGGACTCGCCGAGGCCCAGCGGGACGGTAGCAAGAAGAGCGCCGAGCTGCAGGCCATGACCCGCGAGCGCGACCTGCTGCGCGAGCGCCTGCCAGCGCTCGAAGATCGGCTCACCGCGGCGCTGCAGGAAGCGAAGGCCGCCAAGTCCGAGGCCCGCCGTCTCGGCACGGCCCTGGCCGTGGCTGACGCCGACGGTGAGAAGAAGGGCGCCGAGCTGGAGACCCTGGCCGCCGAGGCGCGCCAGGCCCGCTCCGAGCAGCATGCGACCGCCAGCCAGCTCGCCGCCGCACAGGCGGACGCTGCGAAGAAGACGGCTGAACAGGACGCACTGCAGCTGGCCCTGGACCAGGCTCGGGCGGAGTCCCAGGCCCAGGCCGCGGCGCTGCTGGACGCCCGCGCGGATGCGGCCAAGAAGCTGGCGGAGTCCCAGGCCCTCCAGCGGACCGTGGACCACCTGCGCACCCGGGCGGAGGCCCAGCTCAGCGAGCTGCAGGATGCTCAGGCCGACGCCGCGAAGAAGGCTGCGGAGCTCGAGGCCCTCGAGGCGACGGCGCGGGAGCGGAGCACCCAGCTGGAGGGGGCGCAGCGCAGCATCGACGAGCTGCGCTCCGCGGTGGCCGAGGGTGTGGCTGCGCTCCACGATGCCCAGAGCGACGGAGCGCGGAAGAGCGCCGAGATCCTGGCGCAGCAGCAGCGGCTCGAGCAGCAGCGACAGCGGGTGGAGGCGAGCGCGAGCGACCTCGTGGCCGCCCAGGCGGACGCCACCCACAAGGCCGCGGAGATCGATGGGCTGCAGCGCACCCTGGGGCGCTTGCGCACCCGAGCCGAGGCCGATGCGACGGCCCTGCGCGACGCGCGGGCCGACGCCGCCAAGAAGGCCGCGGAGATCGAGGCGCAGCAGCACAGCCTCGAGCAGCTGCGGCCCCGGGCGGAGGCCGACGCCACCGCGCTGAAGGAGGCCCTGGCCGAGGCCTCCCGGCGCGCGGCGGAGAACGAGTCCCTCCAGGCCTCCCTCGATGCCCTCCGCCCTCGGGCCGAGGCCGACGCCAAGGCCCTGCGGGACCTGCGCGCCGACGCGGCCAAGAAGGCCGCGGAGATCGAGGCCCTGCAGCTGGTGCTG
>CAZHIK010000315.1:6003-9049 GCA_964532635.1 uncultured Enterobacterales bacterium | reverse complement strand
GGTGGGTCAAGCCCCCCCGTTCTTGGACGCAAAGGACCTCTTGTAGTGGCGGATGCCATCCCGGAGGACGACGAGGCCGATCCAGGTGAAGAAGCCATCGACGAGGACGAGGGCGACGCCCAGGAAGTAGAGGGACTGGGGCGTGTTGCCTGGGACGTTCGAGATGGACGGTTCCTCTGGCAGGTAGCGCACCGGCAGCTCGCTCCCCTCGGGGTAGCGCTGGTAGATGTCCGCCTGGACCTCCGCTGTGGACTCGTAGGACCGCTGGCGGCCGGTTGGCTCGGGCGCCTCGTATTGGTATCTCAGCGTGTAGTAGGGGGTCCCCTTGGTGCTCGAGGATACAGAGCGGCCCACTACCTCGCCTCGAACTTCGGGGGCTTTGTCGAAGGCCGCCTGTCGCTGGTATCGCCAGCAGCCATACACGTTGAGGGCGACGGCCAGCGCAATGATCCCGCCGATCACGAAGAAGCCCCACACGCCCTTGCCCTTCGTCGTCGCCTGGCCCATCGAGGTCGGAGACAAAGGACACCTCCAAGCACCGGCCGGGGGATGATCCGAACCGAAGCGCACGGCGAGAGGGTACCAGCCACCACCCTGTCGCGCCATGGCTGGTCGCGGTTTGGGGAAGGCGGTGGCTAGTCGTCGCCCGCGTCGTCGTCGGGTTCCACCACCATCCAGTCGCATCCCCAGCGCTCGTACGCCCTGGCCGCGCGCTGCTCGGCTATCACGTCCACTTCCGCTGCATAGGCTGGGTCCACCAGCTCCACCACCTCCCAGACTGTGTACCAGTCCTCGCTGTCATCCGTGGTCTGCACGATCTTGATGATCCGGTCGATCTGCAGCTGGTAGGCGTCGTCACGACGCAGATCGAACCAACCCAGGGGAGCGGCGCGGAGCGCAGGACGCACGGTGACCCGATAGCTCCATCCATCAGGCTCGGCCGACGAAAACACGACCGGCCGGTCTACCTGGATTGCGTCTGGATCCACGATCACGCTCTGGCGTCCCAGCACCTCCACCACTCCCTGCCGGAGTGGCTCCATGCCGGTCTGGAAGGCGTAGTTGCGTGCGGCGGTCCAGTAGGTGCCGTTCCTGGCGCTGTTCGCACATACGCGGCCACATCCGCCCACGACGCACAAAAGCACGATGGTGGGCAGCTTCGTTCGCGAGGCTCGACCAAGGTCGGACAAGGGGACCTCCTCCGAGTCCTGGACGATACCACCCGAGGACCAAGTTCCGCGTCCTGGTACCCTACATGCACCGAGGAGGCCGATTGCCCATCGAAGCTCTCGTCTCGGGCGCCGTAGCGGGAGGCGCCATCATCGCTGGCGCAGCCGTCAAGCGGGCGCTGACTACCTGGCAGCGCAGCCGGAACAGGTTGCTTCGCGAGCTCGTGCAGCTGGAGGGTGACAGCTTTCACGCCGGGCGCCTGCTGCAACCAGGGCACATCGAGCTATGTCGCCCCGTGGGCGTCGTGCTGCTGGGTCACCTGCCCTCGGTGAGCGGCTCTGTCAGCGACCAGCTCGCGCTGCGGGTGGTCATAGGGCGCGCCCTGCCTCCACTGCACCTGACGCCGGGTGGGGCGCGACCAAGATGGAGACCCGCGCTCCCATGCCCCAGGGCTTGACTGTCGCCCACATCGATCACGCCAAGCGAGCTGGCTGGTTCGGTCTTCGCCGCGAGCTGGGCAACCCAGTGCTGGACATGCTCGTGGCAGCCAAAGCCCATGACTGGAGCCGCGCCTGCGCCCTGTTGGTAGACGAGGACCTCACCACCGGCCTGCTGGAAGTGGTCCACGCCCATCCGGGCTCCGAGCTGGCCGACGAGACCATCCGCTTGGTGCTACCCGGCTACGCCTACGAGGAGCTGGAGCGAACGGTGGAGAAGGTATTGGCGCTGGCCCGCCTTCTGAGAGAGAAGGGATAGCTGGCACGGAAAGCGGCGATGACAGCCACAGCCTCGTGAGGCTTGCTGTTCTGCGCAATCCCCGGCACCGCCAGGTTCTCTCGCCTGCTCGTCTGCTTCCTCTGCTGCTCATCGCCAGCATCGCTCGGCAGCCCCAGTTGGTCGGCAAGGAGGCCGCGAGCGCCCAACTTCGGGGCATAGAGGGCTGCAGCGGCTCCATGGTCCTCGGCTTCGCACATGGGCGTGCCACCCTGGTCCTGGAGGACGACGATGCCCAGGTGCTGTTCCAGGCCGCCTCGGCGGCGGGGCTCGCGGCGCTGGGTATCCAGGGCCCCGTCCCCCAGGACAGGCTCGCTGAACAGCTGGACCACCCGACCCTCGAGGAGCAGGCCGGACAGCCGGTCGAGGCACCGGATCGATCCTCGAGCACGAATCCGTTCGAAGCGCTGCAGGCGGGCGGCTGAGGCGGGCAGGCCGCTGCACGCCTGCCCCGGAGCCGTCGCAGCTGGGGCACCCGATCCCGGCATGGACGCCTCAGCGGGGCTTCACGAGGCCCCCTGGGGACCATGGAGCCCGGTCCGAATCTTGCATCGACAGGGCTCGACCTTCTCCGGAGCTACCCATGCACGCCGCTCTGCTCACCACCCTGCTGCTCTTCGCCTCGAACCAAGCCCTGGCGGACGACTGCATCGTGCCGGGGAGCGACCTGGCTGCGGGGGCCGTGGCGGATCTGGACGGCGTCCTCGCCCAGCAGGGAGCAGTGAAGTCCGACTGGGGCCAGCGCCTGTGGCAGGGTCTCAGTGAAATTGGATCACAGGTCTCCGAGACGGTGGACGATCTTCGCCAGCGCTTCGCCCCCAACGACCGGGAGCGGGAGGCCCTGGAGACCATCCACGCCCTGCTGGCCACGGACAAGCTCGGGGGCGCGGACCGCACCTTCAACCAGAACGACATCGATCGAATCATCGAGTCCCTGCTGCGGGATCCTGCTGTGCACCAGCAGATCCACGACGGCATCCGGCAGGAGGCCGCTCGTCGGGCCGCCGCTGCGCCCCGTATCCTCCGGGGCATGGCGGAGCGCATCGCCTGGCGCCGCACCACCCCCGGTACCCGAGCCTACCAGCGTCACTACGGGAACTAC
>CAZHIK010000315.1:0-5993 GCA_964532635.1 uncultured Enterobacterales bacterium | reverse complement strand
GTGGCCGAGGCCCGCAGCCGCATTCGCGCCGAGATCACCGAGAGCCTCGACGCCGAAGGCATCTCACCCGAGACCGGGCGACGACCTTCCACCACCCCCCGCGACCTGAGCCTGGCCGAGCTCGAGCAGTTCCAGTCCGCGGTGGAGATCATGCAGGGCTACACGGACCGGGTGGGTGGGGGCGGTGGGGGCAGCACGCGCACCACCCTCCCACGAGGCCTGTCCCAGGAAGACGTACAGGCCATCCTGGACGGCCGCTTGCCCCCCAACGCGGTGATCGTGCAGGCGGAGTAGCTACCAGTCCACGAGATCGATCAGGTAGGCGGCCCCCCGGTCCGTGCCTCCCTCGCTGCTGTCGGGGGCGCCTACGAGCAGCTCGATGGTGCCGTCTCCATCACTGTCCCCCGCGCTCGAGATGGCGTTCCCCGCGCCGTCGCCGTCCTGAGATCCCAAGACTGTGACCAGCGCGCTGCCCAGGCCCACCTGGCCCTCCACAGGGCCCAGCATCAGGTAGGCGGAGCCCGCATCGGTGCCTCCCTGGTCGTGACCGGGAGCGCCCACCAGGAAGTCACCGAGCCCATCACCGTCGGCGTCACCCACCCCCTCCAGCTCCGCACCGGCCTGGTCGAAGGCCGCCTCTCCCAGGATGCTGGCGTGGGCGCTGCTCAGGGACAGGTAGCCCCGGGCGGAGCCCTGCACCAGGTAGACGGCCCCCGCGGCGTCTCCGCCGGTGTCGTTGTTGGGAGCCCCGACCAGGATGTCGTCCAGACCGTCACCGTCCACATCCCCAGCTCCCGCCACCGCGGTCCCCGCGCCGTCGTGCTCGGCCTCACCAGCCAGCCGAATATCGGCGGCACCCAGGTCCAGATCCGACACGGGCCCGAGCAGCAGGTAGGCCGCGCCCGCGTTGGTGCCAGACTGATCTCGCCCCGGAGCGCCGAGGATGACATCGTCGATGCCGTCTCCATCCACATCACCGGCGCCATCCACCGCCAGGCCCGCG
Organism: uncultured Enterobacterales bacterium; assembly: GCA_964532635.1. Taxonomy (GTDB): domain Bacteria; phylum Myxococcota_A; class UBA796; order UBA796; family JAFGLY01; genus CALDOK01. The sequence continues at coordinate 4,990 of CAZHIK010000315.1, read as the reverse complement.
CTGTCCGCGGCCGTCTCTCCAGGCATCTGGGCGTCCGCTTCGCTGAGTGCCAGCTCTCCCGAGACCGGTCCGAGCAGCAGGTAGGCCGCGCCCACGTTCGAGCCGTTCTTGTCCGCATAGGGCGCACCCACCAACAGATCATCGTAGCCGTCGCCGTTGGTGTCCCCGGCTCCCGCCACGGCCCAGCCGGCCCAGTCGATGGAAGAAAGCCCATTCATGATGGCATCCCCGGACCGGACATCCAGCTCCCCATCCACCGGCCCGAGCACGAGGTACGCCGCACCGGCGTCGGAGGCCCCGGTATCGACGTAGGGGGCCCCGATGAGCAGATCGGCGTAGCCGTCGGCGTTCACATCCCCGGCCGCAGCTACGGAGTGCCCGGCCTCGCCCTCGACTTCCTTGCCTACGATCTCGGCAGCCGCCCTGCCCAGGTCCACCTGACCCGACACCGGTCCCAGCAGCAGGAAGGCCGCCCCCGCGTCCGCCTCGTCCCCGTCGTGGTTGGGGGCCCCGATGAGTAGATCGGCGTAGCCGTCGGCGTTCACATCTCCGACGCCCGCGACCGCAGAGCCCGCGCGGTCTCCGTCCACCGGGCCCAGCATGATCGCATCGGCGTCACCGGAATCGATCTCACCACTGAGCAGGCAAGGCGGAGTGATACCATCACAGTCATTCATCACGTCGTCCCTACACACCTCGGGGGCTCCAGGGTAGGTGTCCGCGTCCTCGTCATCACAGTCGTCATTGCTCGCGACCCATCCATCCGACGCTTCACAGGCGTACTCCGAGCCCGTCTCTGCGCCATATCCGTCACCGTCCATGTCAGGGTACCACAGGCTCGCGTCGAAGGCGTCGGCCTCGTCGGTGTCTCCATCACAGTCATCATCGATGCCGTTACACAGCTCTGTCACACCGGGGTTCACATCCGGATCACTGTCGTCACAGTCCTCTCCTGCGAGCCAGCCGTCGCCGTCCGCGTCCGAGAGGTCCTCGGGCGCCTCTGTGTCGTCGGGCTGGCGCTCGAGGTCGATCTCACAGGCCACGAAGAGCAAGGGAAGGAGGGGCAGGGGAAGCGCGGGAGAGCCGGCCATGGTGCCTCGGGGGAGGGGGGAGCATCAGGATCGCACCGATGGGTCATCGTCCCACGGGAAGCGGTCACTGTCAGCCCCCCGGCAGCCACACCACCAGGTCCCAGTCGGTCAAGTCGGGGCTGGCCTGGGGGTCCAGGTAGCCCAGCTCGGACAGCATGCCCTGGACGTGCAGGGCGGCTTCGGCTCGGCCGGAGCCGTGGTAGGTGTTGCCCCAGTAGGGCTGCCACATGGGGCCCTCCTCCCCGCGAACGACGGTGACATCAGCTCCTGCTTTGCGGAGCATCCCGGCGCCCCGCTCGGCCTGCTGACGCTGAGCCTTGCGGTGCAGGACCTTGATCTTCAATCCTCGAAGTGCGGGCTCTGACGCCACCTGAGCGGGCGCAGGGACAACGACCGGAGCGGGCTCCGGCTCGGCAACGATGGTGGCTTCGGAGGGCTGCTCCGGTTCGGTAGCCGCCACCGGATCGGGTTCGGCTGCGATCACCGCCACAGGCTCCGGAGGAGCGACAACCGGCTCGGGCTGGGCGTCGCTGGGCGCCTCCACGGCAACCGGCTCCGCGCTCTCCTGGCTTCGCTTGTGCTTCACCAGGACCAGCACAGCCGCCAGCCCCAGCGCAGCACCGACCGCCACACCCAGCCACAGCTGCCAGGGGATACCGGACTCGGAGGTGGTGGGCACAAAGACGCTGGGCTCCCCGCTGAAGCGCCCCACCAGGGTGGCCATGTCAGCGATGCGCTGCTCTGGCATGGGGGCGGTGGCCTCGGCGATGATGGCCCGCAGCTCCGGGCTCGCCGAGGCGCCAGGATCCAGGGCCTCCACCTGGGTCTTGAGGATGGCGATCTGCCCGATGCGCTGGGTGGTGCTCATGGTGCCGTCGGCGGGGTAGAGCTCGCCACCCACCGCAGCCTCGTGCATCACCTGGCCGAAAGCATAGATGTCGAGCAGGCGCGGGTCCGGATCACCGCGAAAGGCCTCGGGGGCCATGTAGGCGGGTGTGCCGGGGACCACGCCCCGAGCGGTCATGCGGCTCTGATCTGCGTCGAGGGCGATGCCGAAGTCCACCAGCACCGGGCCGGCTTCCCGCAGCAGGATGTTGGCGGGCTTGATGTCCCGGTGGAAGATGTGGCGCTCGTGCGCGTGAGCCAGCCCCGCAGCCAGCTGGGAGAACACCGCCTGCAGCTCGGCATCCGGCATGGGCCCGCGGCGCACCCGCTCGGTGAGCTCCACACCATCGACCAGGTCCATGGCCAGCCACAGCGTGCCGTGCACAGGATCCTCTCCCCAGCCCTTGACCCGCACGATGGCGGGGTGGTTCAGGCCGTCCAGGGCCTCGACCTCGCGCATGAAGCGCACCCTCACGTCGTCGAAGTGATCGGGCTTGAGTACCTTGACCGCCGCCCTGATCCGCGGTGTGAGAGCGTTGTGGCAGCGGAACACCGATCCCATGCCACCTTCACCGAGCACGGACTCCACGACCCAGTCACCAATGCGGTCGCCTGGAAGCAGCACGCTGCACCTCACTCGTGTGAACGGGAAGGAGCCCGTATAACCCTTGCTCCCTCGGCTCCCCCTCCCGTAGGATGACTCATCCACCCGGACTTCGGAGCCCCCATGGACGAATTCGATCGCATGATCACCCAGAGGGCGACGCGGCGCCTCATCATCATGGGCATCACCCCCATCGTGGCAGCCCTCATCTCCTTCTGCTTCAACCCACTGTATGTGCTGTCAATCATCGCTATCGGATCGGCACTGGGGGGCATCAGCCAGCCCCGGACCATGAAGGCCAAGCTCGACGAGCACTATCCCAGCGGCGCCGGCCTGTTCTGCATCATCGCCAGCATCGTGGGCTTGCTGATCGCTGCGCTGCGGATCCTGATCGGGCTCGCGGGCTGCGCGATGATGGCGGCGAGCTAGCGGAGCTGACGCTACCAACCCACCCGGAAGGCACGCACGGGCTCGGACTTGCCCCTGACCTCGAGCTCCGGGAGCTCGAACAGGTCGTAGGTGCCCATCAGGCGCTCGGCCATGGCGGTCGAGATCAGGATCTCCCCTTGGCCCGCGTGGCCACTGAGCCGCGCCGCCAGGTTGACCGTGGCCCCCACGGCGGTGAAGTCCATACGCCGCTGGGAACCCAGACAGGCCACCACGGCCTCGCCGCGGTGGATGGCGATGCCCGCCGCCACAGGCTCCACGCCGTGCTGGGTGCGGTGGAGGTTCATGGACCGGATGCGGTGCTGGATGGCCTGGGCACAGGCCACGGCGCGGCCAGCGTCGTCCGGGCGAGCCTCGGGGTAGCCCCACAGCGCCATCACAGCGTCCCCGACGAACTTGTCCAGCACGCCACCGTTGTCGAAGACCTCCTCCTCGATGCAGCGGTACAGCTCGTTGAGCACCGCCGCGGTGCCCTCGGGGCCGGAGCGCTCTGCGAACCCCACGAGGTCACGCATGTCCGCGAACAGCACCACTACCGCCTGGCGCCGGGGCTCCCGGTCGATGGCCAGGCGCCCCCGCTGCACGTCGGCCACCAGGGCGGGGGACAGGAAGCGGGACAGGAACCTGCGCTTCTCCTCTTCACGATCGCGAGCCTCGACCTGATCCCGGTAGTCCAGCGCCACCGAAGCCTGAGCCGCGATGCCCGTGAGAAGGTACAGGTCGCGCTCGTCGAACAGGGCGCTGTCCGAGCGGCTGTCGAGGCAGAGCACCCCCCGGACCTCGTCGCGAATAAGCAGTGGCACGGCCAGCAATGAACGGATGTTGCCCGAGACGATGGACTTGGCGCTCCGCAGGGCCTCGTGCACCCCGGCATCCTCGATGAGCAGAGCCTCGCCGCTGCGCACCACCCGGTCCACCACCGACCGGGAGACCAGCACCGGGGCGGCATGGGCGGCACGGTGCCTGACCATCCGCGGGACCATCTGGTGCCCACCCGGCTCCCGCAGCATCACCACGCCGTTCTCGGCAGGGAGCACCTGCAGACAGAACGCCAGCAGCCGCGCCAGCAGCCGCTCGATGTCCCACTCGGCACCGAGACGAAGGGCCAGTCGCTGGGCCAGCCGGAGCTTCTCGTAGTCTCGCCGCAGCTGCTCGGTGTCCCGAACCCGCTCCACCGGCTGGAAGCCGCTGACGCTGCTGCGCTCGATGCACCCCTTCACCCGGCTACCGATGATCTCGTCGACCACCGAGGCCTCGAAGTCCACCGGCCTGGGGAGCGCACGGCTGCTGACGAAGACGCGCACATCGGCCAGGTGGAGCACGTCGCCGTCGCGGATCACCGTGCGATTGCTGCGCACACCGTTGACGAAGGTGCCGTTGCGCGAGCCCAGATCCCGGATGACCCAGCCTTCGCCGAGAAGCTCGATGGCAGCGTGGTGAGAGGAAACCCGCACCGAGGCCACCATCAGATCGTTGCCGGGGGTGCGCCCCAGCAGCATGCTCTGACCTGGCTCCAGCACCCTGGGCTTGGCGCCCGGTAGATCGAGTTGCAGCACGAGTGCTTCCATGGCCCATCGATAGCCTAGCTCGGTCGTCGAGTAAAGGCCGACAAGCCCCGAATCGAAGCTTCCGAGCGACCTAGGAGGCGTGGATGGAGCCCTGCCTGTAGAACTCGTCCCAGGCCATGAACACACCCCTGAGCGCCAGTCGGTCGCCGTAGCCCAGGCTGTCCACCTCGCCACTGCGCGCTGGGGGGAAGCGTACCGCCAGGCGCGGGCCCGGATGGCCCGCGGGCTTGCCAACCACGGTGTGTCCTCCCTCGAGGGCCTGTGGCACGCCCATGCCCATGGTGAGAGAGACCCGTTCCACCTCCAGCTCGAGGGCCACTGCACGCCCCACCAGGCGTGCGGTCATGGCCTGCAGCTCTCTGCTGGAGTGGGCGCGATCCTCGAGGGCCACCAGA